>JAFXBC010000049.1 GCA_017516825.1 Clostridia bacterium
ACAAAAAAGGTTTCTCTCGTCCGTTCCTTCTCTATTCTCTCGGTACCAGCGTAACCAAGCACAGCTCGGGGGGATTGCCGATGCGGGGAACGCGGGTGTTTTTCGTCGCCAGCCCGCGGCTGACCAATAGCTTGGTGCCGCTCAAGTCGTAGACTCCGCCGGTGTACTTGGGGAAGAACCCTACGTCGGGAGCCAAAAAGCCGTCCTTCAGGAAGGGAAACCGCCATTGCCCGCCGTGGGCGTGTCCCGTCAATACCAGATCGAAGGGCAACCCCGCGTAATCCGCCGCCCGTTCGGGACGGTGGGTCACCAATAGGGAGCAGACCTCCCCGCTTGCCGCCTTTGCCGCGGCGGAAAGCTGTTGCTTGTACACCTTTTCTTGGTGCAGAGGATCCTCCACCCCGCAGATCAAGATCCGATTCTCTCCCACCGTCACCAAGGCGTTTTCGCCCGCCAGCAGGCAGGTCTCCGTAGCCGCGGCCGCCCGCTTCACCAGATCGTAACGCCCTGTCTTGATCTCGTGGTTGCCGGGCACGTAAAAGGTGAGGAACTCCTTGCCGAACGCCCGCAGAGCGGCGATCCCGCCGGCAAGGGGTACTCGCTCGTCAAAGGTGTCGCCCCCGAAGATCACCAGATCCGGGGCAAATTCCCGCACCAATGCCAGGCATTCGGCGTGATCCTCTCCGTGAAGATCGGAAAGGAAGGCTATCTTTACGGGGGAGTGCAACCTCTTTGCGGGGAGAGAATAGGGAACTGCCGCTACCGACAGTTCCCCAAAAAGCTTACCCATCATTTCTTACGCAGGATCAGAACGATCGCTGCAATACCACCCAGGATCACCACGGCACAGATCACGATGATGATCGTGGTGGAAGAGCCGCCGTCATCGACGGGATCGATCAGCGTGCTTTCGGTGGTGGATTCCTCTTGGGAGGATTCCTCGGAGGGCCGGCTGCTTTCCTCGTCCTCCTCGTCCTTGCCGGTCTCACCCGGGCCGGGAGCGGGATTGGGATCAAAGGGCTCGCCTTCGGGCAGCTCCAGCTCCCCGTAAAGCTTACTCTGATCCACTCGGTAGAGCACGCAGGTGATCTGCTCTGCTCTGTAAAGATCTCTTTCCAAAGCCGCCTTGGCCTTCTTGCCGGGGATGGCCTTCAGCGCCATGTGAAGCGCCTTTAGCGTCTCGCCGTCCATTTTGCCTTCTGCTACGGACTCCTTCAAGCTGCCGATCAAAGCGGTGATCTGCTCACCCTCCTCGGCGGTGATGCCCTCCAAGGGCAACAGCACGTTGTCGATACGGCCCTGCATATAGTCCAGAGCCGCCTTGATAGAAGCGTCGGGATCTAAGAAGGGAGGAATGGCTTCGTTGCGGTAGACCGTCTCCAGAAGGGCGGGACCCGCTTTGTCCTTCAGGTAAGCGGAGCCCTCAAAATAGCAATCGCCGTAAGCCCCAAGCTGATTGTCCTCCACAGCCTGACGTACCATCTCGGTGGCACCCAGCTCTGCCATGAATACCCCCAGGCCGGTGACGATCATGCACTGATCACCGCCCAGCTCTACCTGCTGACGGATATCGTCGCCGAAGCCGTCGCCGTAGGCCATGGGATGGAGGATATCGATCCAATCGTTTTCCATCCAGGTCACGTAGTCCTGGTAGTTGTATTCCGTCGCGCCGTTTACGGTGGCAACCACGTCTGCGGAGATCAATACCTCGGGACGGACCCGGTCCACCATCTCGCGGACGGCTTTCACCATCTCGGTGACCTGGGACATACGGAACTTCTTCCAATCCTCCCAGTAAGCCGCGTTGGTGTCGTAGGTGGGGGTCACCCCGTAATGATACTGCTCCTCGAACTTATCGAAGGCCGCCTGGGTGTAGCCGAAGTCCAGATCGGCACGGGAATAGTAGCGGATATAGTCCAATTCAAAGCAATCGATATCGTAGTTGCGGATGATGTATTCGTAGAAATCCACCAGATACTTCCGCGCCTCGTCGTTGGCGGGATCGATCATCATGAAGTCGTCGGGATTGTGAGGCGTGCCGTTTTGGCTCAAGGACAGCCATTCCGGCTTCTTGTAGGCGATACAATCGGAGTAATAAGAGCCCTTGCTGTGGCCCACCTCCATGATGGCCATCCACAGATGGCATTCCATGTCGTACTTATGGCAGGCGTCCACGTAGGCTTGCAGCACGTCGTAATTGAAGGTCTTGATCCGCTGGAACAGACAGTCGGCAGGGGTGTTCATGATCACGCCGTTGTTGAAGTTGCCCTCTACGCAGATGGTGTTGATCCCCGCGTCGTGAAGCTCCTTCACGTAAGCGTCCACCTCTCTTGCGTTCTTCTGAGAGGGGCGCACCCAGGCCGCACGGTACTGTACGGTGTAGCTTTCGGAGATGGAGCTTCTGATGAGTGCCGCCTTATTGGTGATGATATCGCAGGTAGAAGACAGCTCGCCGTCGGTGCCGCCGTCCTTGTGGGCCTGCAAAGCGTCCGCCAGAAGCTTTTTTACCTCGGCGATGGAGGCCTCGATCACGTCGTACTGAAGGTAAAGGAAGTTCTCCTTAGCCTCCTCAAGGGCGGGGGTCAAACCGTCCAGGATCGCCGTCATACCCTTTTCCAGGCTCTCGGCGTTGTAGCTGAACTTCATGGTCTTGGTGGCGGTGTCGTATTCCGCGGCCATGCCCAAAAGCACGTTGGACTTCAGCCAATCAATGCCGGTGCCGTGGCCGGAGACCACGAAGCCCTCCTTGGGGATGGGGGAGTTGTTGCCACCCAGAGAGACCACCAGACCGTTTTCCACGGTGATCTCGTAGCCGTATTCGTTGGTGCCGGTGGTGGCGCCCTTCTTGGGAGTGTAAATGATGATGTTGTTGGTGTTACGGGTGGCGTTGATACCGTCGTACTTCCTTTCCACCTCGTAGAACACCTCGGCGTTCATGTCGATGGGCTCGTCGGAAACGGTGAGCAGCATGGTGCGGTCGTTGTAATATACGTAATCGCCCACCTGGATGTTTTGCTGGATCCAGGTACGCATTCTGCCGTCCACCTCGGATTCATGGCCGGAGACCACGAAGCCCCCCGCGGGGATGGTGGAGTTGTTGCCGCCTACGTAGGTGACTTGGTTGTTGGCGTCCACCAGGGCCTCCACGCCCCATTCGTTGGTAGCGGTGGTCGCACCGTACTCTTCGGTGTAGACGATCAGGTTGCCGCTGTTGCGGAAGCAGTTGAAGCCGTTGATCTTCACCGTTACCACCTCTGCGGACACCGCGATGGGCAGGGAAGCCGCCAGCAGGATCACCGCCAGCAGCGCAGGGAGAAGTCTTTTCAAATGCATAGTGTCTGTCTCCTTTTTATTTTGGTTGTTCCGAGAGAGAACCTTTTGGAAAAAGTTTCTCTCTCGGGCTCTCTCATCAAAACTTGCTTTAGAATATACAATAAATTGCGTCGCTCACCGGGATTCATTCCCGGTGAAAAGACTCCGCTCCTGTTTTTCCGACGCAGGAGGAAAAATTTGCGGCTTGCCGCAAACCCCGTAAGGGGCCCGCGCCTCGCGGAAGAGGCGCGAAATCACTTGAAGTCGCAAGACTTCAAGTGGGAGCGAAGCGACTTTGGAGGGTACGGGAACCTTCTTTTTCCGAAAAGAAGGTTCCCGTAGAAGGTTCCCGTATAAACATTAAACGTTAAATCTAAAGAGAACGATGTCGCCGTCCTGCATCACGTACTCCTTGCCCTCGGAGCGGACCAGGCCTGCCTCCTTGCAGGCAACGTAGGAGCCCTTCTCCATCAACGCGTCGAAAGCAACCACCTCGGCTCTGATGAAGCCGCGCTCGAAATCGGAGTGGATCTTACCTGCCGCCTGGGGCGCCTTGGTGCCTCGTACGATGGTCCAGGCGCGAACCTCCGGCTCACCCGCGGTGAGATAGCTGATGTATCCCAGCAGATGGTAGGACGCACGGATCAGCTTGGCAAGCCCGGCCTCGGTAACCCCCAGATCCTCCAAGAACGCCTGCTGTTCCTCCTCGTCCAATTCTGCCAATTCCGCCTCAATGCCGGCGCAAACGGTGATGATCTCCGCGCGCTCCCCTTCAACCGCCTTGCAAAGGGCGTTGTAGTAGGGGTTCTCCGCAGGATCCTTGGCAAGATCCCCTTCGGCCACGTTGGCGCAGTAGATCACGGGTTTCCAGGAAAGCAAGGGCAGATCGAACAGCTCCGCCTTCTCGTCGTCGGAAAGCTCCACGCTTCTGGCAGGCTTGCCGTTCTGCAGAGCCTCGCCGATGCGCTCCAGCGCGGGAAGAATGGCCAGGGCAGACTTGTCCCCCTTGCCCGCCTTCTTGACACGGTCGATGCGGCGCTCCAACAGCTCCATATCGGACAGGATCAGCTCGGTGTTGATGATGTCCACGTCCCTGGCAGGGTCAACGCTGTCCTCCACGTGGATGACCTCCGACCCGCCGAAGCAACGGACCACGTGCACGATGGCGTCCACCTCACGGATGTGGGAAAGGAACTTGTTCCCCAGACCTTCTCCCTGAGAAGCGCCCTTCACAAGTCCTGCAATGTCTACGAATTCAATGACGGCGGGGGTCACCTTCTTGGGGTGATACATCTCCGCCAGCTTATCCAGCCGCTCGTCGGGAACGGCAACGATGCCCACGTTGGGGTCAATGGTACAAAAAGGATAGTTTGCGCTTTCCGCACCCGCCTTGGTCAGGGCGTTGAACAGGGTGCTTTTTCCCACGTTGGGAAGACCGACAATACCAAGTTTCATAACAAAAAGATACCTCTTTTTCTTCTGTTTGCTAAAAATATCTATCTTATACTATACACCATTTCGCCCGTAATTGCAATATACAATTTTGTTTCATAAAATATTTTGAATAAAATTTACCGTTTTTATGAAAAACCTATTGACAAGAAGGGAACTATGTGGTATATTGTTATCGAAAAGAGTTCCAAAAATAACAAAAGTGAAAGACAGGAGGTTCCTCTATGGCAACCCGTATTCTTTGCATCGACGACGACAGCAATATCTGCGATCTTCTCTGTATGTATCTTCAGAAGGAGGGCTACGAGGTCCGTACCGCGCAGGACGGCATGGAGGGCGTCAGCCTGTTCCGCACCTACGAGCCGGATCTGGTGCTTCTTGACATCATGATGCCCCGTATGGACGGCTGGCAGGTCTGCCAGGAGATCCGCAAGCAATCCTCCAAGCCCATCATCATGGTCACCGCCAAGGGGGAGACCATCGACAAGGTTCTGGGTCTGGAGCTGGGTGCCGACGATTTCATCGTCAAGCCCTTTGATATGAAGGAGGTCTGCGCCCGCATCAAGGCCGTTCTCCGCCGCTACGCCAAGCACGACAACGCCGACGGCGAGGTCATCAAGTTCGACAATCTGGAGATCTCTTTGCAGAAGTACGAGCTGAAGATCAAGGGCAAGGCCATCGATCTGCCTCCCAAGGAGCTGGAGCTGATCTACTTCCTGGCCTTCAACTACAACCGCGTCTTCACCAGAGACCAACTGCTGGATAAGGTCTGGGGCTTCGACTACCTGGGCGACAGCCGTACCGTTGACGTACACATCAAGCGCCTTCGCGAGAAGCTGGAGGGTGCTTCCGAGAAATGGACGTTGAAGACCATTTGGGGCGTAGGTTATAAGTTCGAAGTGGCAGAAGAATGATCTCTGCCCCGGGAACGTAATCTTGTTTTATCCTGCGGGGCATCTTTTGGGGATGCTCCGCGTTCATTTTCCGTTAAGAAAGGGGAGTGATGCCTTTGTTAGGTGCATTTGCGGAAGGGTTGTACACCGCTTCTCCCTCCGGGGGCGTGGTGGTATCCATCGCCGCCATCCTGTTTTGCGGCTTTGCCATGACCAGAGTCACCAAGCTTTGCCGCCTGCCCAACGTCACCGCCTATATTCTGACGGGGATCCTGCTGGGCCCCTACTGTCTGAACCTGATCCCCGCTCCCGTGGCGGAGGGAATGGACTTTTTATCCGACGTGGCCTTGTCCTTCGTGGCCTTTTCCATCGGGGAATTCTTCCGCCTTTCCGTTTTGAAGAAAAACGGGGGAAAGGTGCTGGTGATCGCCCTGACGGAAGCCACCCTGGCCTCTGCCTTGGTCTTCGTCTTACTGTATTTCGTTTTGGATCTGAGCCTGGCCTTTTCCGTGGTCCTTGCCGCGTTGGCGGCGGTGACGGCTCCCACCTCCACGGCGGTGACCATCCGCCAGACGGGGGCGAAAGGGGAGTTCGTGAACACCCTGCTCCAGACCATGGCCTTGGACGATATCATCGGCTTGGCGGGATACAGCGTGGCGGTATCCCTGGCCCTGTCCCTGCTGTCTCCCGGGGGAGACGTGGCATTCTGGGACGTGCTGTACCCCTTGCTTGCCAATCTGGGAGCCTTGCTGTTGGGAGGGGTGTTCGGCATTCTCATGAAATGGCTGATGCCCACAAAACGCTCCACGGATAACCGCCTGATCATCTCCGTATCCCTGTTGGCGGCCTTCTGCGGGGTGTGCGCCGTTCTGAACATTTCCCCCCTTCTGGGGTGTATGTCCATGGGAACGGTGTATATCAATACCACCGACGACGGCAAGCTGTTCAAACAGCTTGGCTATTTCAGCCCACCCATCCTGCTGATCTTCTTCGTGGGCAGCGGCCTCCGCTTTGACCTGGGCGCTTTGCTGTCCCCCGCAGGCGGGGTTGGAAAGGTTTCTCTGCTGACGGTGGGCGTTCTGTATTTCGCCGTACGTATCGCAGGGAAGTACCTGGGCGCCTTTTTGGGCTGTCAGCTGGTACGCGCCTCCAAAAAGACCCGAAACTACTTAGGACTTGCCCTGATCCCTCAGGCGGGGGTTGCCATCGGCCTTGCCGCCATCGGCGCCCGTACCATCGGCGGGGAAGTGGGAAGTGCCCTGCACACCGTCATTTTGGCGGCGGGCATCCTGTACGAGCTGGTGGGCCCTGCCCTGGCAAAGCTTGCCCTGTATCTCTCCGGGGCCTATTCCGAGAAGCTGGAGGATCTCATTCCCGCAGAGGAAGTGAACGGCGGAGAACAGCTTTCCGACGCAGAGCTTCTCATCCGACGGATCCGCAAGATCCAGGAGACCCTGCCCCCTCCCCACGAGGAGGAGCAGGCCTTCACCGAGGCCGCCGAGGAGCATTGGGAGGCCTACCGTATCCGTCGCAGAAATTTCGGCAGACGCCGCTGAACAAAGGAGGAATTTATTTATGATCGTAGATCCCATCGCAGATCTCTTGGGCACCTGGGCCACGGAGATCAACATCTGTTCCATATTACTGCGGGTGGCCGTCTCCGTGGTCATGGGGATGCTCATCGGCTGCGAACGCTCCAGTAAACGTCACGCCGCAGGTCTCCGCACCTTCATGCTGGTATCCCTGGCCTGCACCATCGCCGTTTTGATGGATCTGTACCTGGGCGGGGAGATGTTCCTGCTGTCCGCCGCCTCCGTCATCGCCATCGCCATCATCACCGTGAACTCCGTGCTGTTCACCTCCCGCAACCAGATCAAAGGGCTGACCACCTCCGTGGGACTTTGGGCCTGCGGGATTTTGGGCCTTGCCATCGGCGCAGGGCTTTACACCATCACCCTGGTGGCCTTCCTGGCTTTGCTTTGCAGTCTCTCCCTGTTCCCCCACGTGGAAGGCTATCTGAAAAACCGTTCCAACCACTTTGAGGTGCATTTGGAGCTGAAAAACGTGGCCTTCTTGCAGAACTTTGTGGCCACCATCCGCGAGCTGGGGCTGACCATCGACGAGATCGAGGCCAACACCGCCTACTTGAATTCCGGCTTGGCGGTGTACTCTCTGGCGGTGACCATCACCGGCAAGGAGCTTCGGAAGTACAAGACCCACAACGAGATCATCCGTGCCCTGGGCTCCCTGGAGTACGTCAACCACATCGAGGAGATCTGAAAAAAAGCAAAACAAAAGCGACCTGCCAAAAAGCAGGTCGCATTTTTATTGGGTTCTATAATAAATGTTGGGGTAACCAAGTAGAACTACGAAAAAATTTGAAAAAAGTAGAGCATATTTGGAAGAAATCCGTTAAAATGGAAA
>JAFXBC010000050.1 GCA_017516825.1 Clostridia bacterium
CCAGCCCGTCCTTCTCGAAATCGTGGGTGCTTTCCGCCGTTCTGGCGCAGACCATGTCGGTGTGTCCCTGGAGGATCACCGTTGCGGCCTCCTCGTAGCCGGGGGTGGCGGGCTTGCGGATGATCACGTTATTGGCGTGGTCACGCTCCCATTCCAATTGGCGCACCTTTGCGAAAAAGCAAAGATAGTCCGCGATCTTCTTCACGTTCCCCGAACCACGGGGAATGGCAGAGATCTGTTCAAAATAGTAAAATACCTTTTCGGGATTCAAATCTGCAAGAACTCTGGGCATAGGAAAGCCTCCTCGTTATATGTTGGGCAATGCCGCCAGAGAGGCGGACACCGCCGTATCGGTCACGGTTTTTTCTTCTTGTTCCGAAAGCACACGGGTAAACAGGGCAAAGCCGTCCACGTCCACGTAGCCCTCGGTCAATTGCGCCGCCGTCAGCCAGTCGCCCCCGGTGTGGGTGACGCCCTTGCGGCGCCTGTCGTACCTGCCGTAGTCCCCCGGCAGAGGGTCGATCACCAAAAACAGCCCGTTTTCGGCGTCGTAATCGATCACCGCCATAAAATGTCCCGGCACGTGGAGCGCCGCCGTCCCGCCCTTTTCCAGGTGGGAAAGGAGCTGTTTGTCGTAGATATCTCCGTAGAGGAATTTGGTGGCGGTAAAGCCGTAGGTAGCCCCGTGGGTCTCCCCCGCGTGGTAAAACACCGAGCGGTAGCACCCGGGCACCCCCGGCGCGTTGAACAGCCCCGCCTCATGGGCCCAGTTTGACAGCTCCACCAAATCCGTCTTGCGCCCCGTGAGGTAATACACGGCGTTGCAGATGGTGGCGATGCCGCAGGCGGATTCCGCAATGGTGAGATCCCCCACGGGGATGTCCTTCCACGCCTCGTCCACCTGGCGGTAGGTCACTTCCAGCTCCGCCTTTTCTGCGGAAACGGGCAGGGCAAGGAGCATCAGCAGTGCCAGAACGAAACAAATCTTTTTCATACACGGCGAGAGAAGGCTTCCACCTTCTCCTCCTTGAAGGTCTGCCAATAGCCGCCGTCCAGAGCGTCGCGGATCTCCTGCATGAGGTTGTTGTAGAAATACAGGTTATGGATAACGCACAGCCGCATGGCCAGCATTTCTCTGGCCTTGAACAGATGGCGGATGTAGGCGCGGGAGTAGTTGCGGCACACGGGGCAATCGCACTTCACGTCCAGGGGCAAGGGATCTTCCATGAATTTGTTGTTGTTCAGATTCAGAAGTCCCTCCGAGGTGAACAAATTGCCGTGTCTGGCGTTACGGGAGGGCATGACGCAGTCGAAGAAATCCACCCCTCTGTCCACCGCCTCCAGAATGTTGATGGGCGTACCCACCCCCATCAGGTAACGGGGCTTGTCTGCAGGCATGAAGGGCTCCACCGCCTCGATGGTGCGGTACATTTCCTCCGCCGTCTCTCCCACCGCCAACCCGCCGATGGCGTAGCCGTCCAGATCCAGTTCCTTGATCTGCTTCATGTGGCGGATCCGCAGGTCGGTATACACGCCGCCCTGGTTGATGCCGAACAGCATCTGGTTGCGGTTGATGGTGTCGGGCAGGGAGTTGAGGCGATCCATTTCCCTTTTACAGCGGTACAGCCAGCGGGTGGTACGCTCGATGGAGCGGTCGATATACCCGTGCTCCGCCACGGAGGAGGGACATTCGTCAAAGGCCATGGCGATGGTGGAGGCCAGGTTGGATTGGATCTGCATACTGATCTCGGGGCTCATGAAGATCTTGGCCCCGTCCATGTGGGATTGGAAGGTCACCCCGTCCTCCTTGATGTTCCGCAAGGAAGCCAGGGAGAACACCTGGAATCCGCCGGAATCGGTGAGAATGGGCTTGTCCCAATTGAAGAAACGGTGCAAACCGCCCAGATTGCGGATCACCTTGTCACCCGGGCGCACGTGGAGATGGTAGGTGTTGGAAAGCTCCACCTGGCATTTGATCTCCTTCAGATCCAGGGTGGAAACGCCCCCCTTGATGGCCGCGCTGGTGCCCACGTTCATAAACACAGGGGTCTGAATATCCCCGTGTACCGTGTGGAATACCCCCCGCCGTGCCCCGCCGGATCGTTTTAACAATTCGAATTTTTTCATAAGATCACATCAAATTCCTTTTGGAAATACTGAAAGTGTGGAAAGAAGCTCTCCCACGAACTTATTCTATAACGCAAGCTTTGTTTCCCGTATATGGGACGCCGTGGACGTCGTCCCCTACAAACCCGAAAGAAGAGAAGCCAAAAAGCCAACCGTCTCTCCCGCGGCAAGAAACGTGCAAAGGAAAACGTGGAGCTTTGCTTCCCGTTCCCCCGTCTGCTACTGTTCCGTACCATAGATCTCCCGATGATACCACCGCGCAGGATTGCGGTTTATATACCGAACCGTTTCTTCGTAATCATGATGGTTACGGATCACGTGGTCATACCCCGACCGCTGAAGGAATTTTTCCCCTGCCGCCTTATGGCACAAGGTTTTGAAAGACGATAAAAACTTTGGAACTTTTTCATGAACCGCTTTTTCGAGCTCTTTTTCCTCCCAATTCTCGCCGGTTACGGTAACGATCACATGGATATGGTCGGGCATGATCACGTAATGATCCACAGAAAGGCCGTTTGACTTGTTTGCGCCCTGCAAAACCATTTCCACGATTCTGCCGTATTCGGTCAACTCGACGGACAACCGATGCTCATCGCTGTCGTAGAGATAAAAGCCGTTGGGATCGCTCCGAATGCGGGACAGGCATTTTTCCCGATCCTTCGTGCAAATGGTAAGGAAGCAAGACCCGCTGTTATTGTAATTCCAATATTCCCAGCGAAGCCTTTTGCGAGGGGTATACTCCATGTCGCACCACAACCCTTTCGATAAATGGGACGCCGTGGACGTCGTCCCCTACAAATCCGAAACAGGATCATCGGAAAGAACGACGTTTTCTCCCGCAACAAGCACGGAAAATCCATTTTACGCTATACTCGTTGCGTGCAGCTTGGTTTCGCCCGTCTTCGGTGCGGGGTTGTAGGGGACGACGTCCACGGCGTCCCACCTTCCTACGAAACCACACAAAGCAACGGCTGTCGTCGAATCACAATGTACCCAACGTTTCTACCGATCAAAGAATTTTTCCATCTCCCGACGGGAAATGGGGTGGATGACGGGTCTGCCGTGGGGACAGAACCGCAAAGAGGCGTCCTCCATCAGCCGTTCCACCACCCAGGCGTTATGCTCGGGGGCGTTTGGGATGCCCGCCTTCAAGGCCGCCTTACAGGCCACGGTGAACAAGGCCCTGTCGCACTTTTCCGCAAAGGACACCTTGCCGCCTCGGGCAAGGTCGGAGGCAAACCCCTCTAAGATCCCTTTGAGATCCCGCGTTCCCGCAAGACTGCCGGGAACGGCGCGAACCAAAACCGTATCGCTGCCGAAGGCCTCCACCGCAAAGCCGTATTCCTCCAGATGGGAGGCGTTGTCCAACAGCACCGCGATCTCCTCCCCCTGCAGGGTAATGGCGATGGGGGCCAGCAGTTGTTGGCTGTGAACCTCCTTGCGGGAGGCCAATTTTTCGTATAGGATCCGCTCGTGAGCGGCGTGTTTGTCGATGAAAAGAACTTCCTTTTCCGTTTCCACCACCAAAAAGGCGTTGTAGACCTCCCCCACCAAACGGTAGTAGGGCTTTTCCTCTATGGCGGTCTGCACGGGAAATACCTCCGCGGGAGATGCCTCCGTGGAAGGCGGTTCCTCCTCGGGCTGGGCAAACTTCAAAAGGGTCTCCCCGGAAAGATCCTCTTCCCCGATACGGGGAGAGAATTCAGCGCCGCCGAAGGCAGGACAGGAAGTCGGGGGCCGCATGGGACGGGAAGGCTCCCACACAGGGGGCTTGGTCTCCAAAATCGGCTCTTGTTTGGGTTCTTCTTTGGGGCGGAACTCCGCCTTCGGAAGATTTTCAAGCAAGGAGGGCTGTTCAAAGGCAGTCTCCTCGGGAGGCAGATCCTTGGCGCCCAGAGTATTCTTCACCCCGTGGTACACCGCGGAAAACACGGGACGCTCGTCTGCAAAACGGATCTCCAGCTTGGCGGGGTGGACGTTCACGTCCGTCATGCCGTAGGGGATCTCCAAAAACAGCACGCACCCGGGATACTTCCCGTGGGGGAGGTAGGAGCGGAAGGCCTCCTCCAGCGCCGCCATCATGGTCTTGGAGCGGATGGGTCTGCCGTTGACGAAGAACAACTGCATACTGCGGCTTCCCCTGGCCCCGTCGGGAGAGGTGATATACCCTTTTACGGAAACCCCGTCTAAGGTGTAATCCACAGGCTGTAACGTGCTTGCGAAAGGTTTGCCGTACACGGCGTAAAGCACCTGCAAAAGCTTCCCGTCCCCGGTGGTGAAGAAACGCTTCTCCCCCTCCACCGTCAGGGTGAAGGAGACCTCCGGGTGGGAAACGGCGGCGGCCGCCACCGCGCTGACGCAGGCAGAGCTCTCCGTGGCGTCACGCTTTAAGAATTTTTGCCTTGCGGGGGTGTTGTAGAACAGATCCTTCACGATCACCGTGGTGCCCTCGGGGCAACCGGTATCCACCATCACCACCCCGTTTTCGTCAGAGGTCAGCCGCGTTCCCACGGCCTCCTCCCTGTGGCGGGAGATGATCTCCATGCGGGAGACGGAGCTGATGGCCGCCAAAGCCTCCCCGCGGAAGCCGAAGGTGATGATCTCGTTGAGATCCTTGCCATCCTTGATCTTACTGGTGGCGTGGCGGAGGAGTGCTTTGGGGATATCGTCGCGGTAGAAGCCTTTTCCGTTGTCGGCGATCCGCAAAAATGCCCTGCCGCCCCCCTTGATCTCCACGGAGATGCGGGTGGCGCCTGCATCCAGAGCGTTTTCCAACAGCTCCTTCAACGCACCGGCGGGGCGGTCAACCACCTCGCCTGCGGCGATCATATTGGCAGTCTGGGCATCCAGAATGTTGATGATTCCCATAGGGAGTCCTCCTTGTTGTGCTTTGCACAAATGAAGTGATGAATTACAGTCAAAACAGCCCACGGTTTTGGGTAGGGAAGCAACTGCAGTATGCTTTTCGATGCGTTTTGCCATGGCTACTTGTCACCTCTGAGCAACCCAGCCCGTTGGGCTGGCAAGCGCGGAACGGAGCCGCTGTGTCCGTTTGTCACCCTGAGCAAGCGCGGGTCGTAGTAGTTACGGCTATGCAATACGGTATATCTCCGCGCGCGTCGAACTTCCGTGAGTGGTGTAAACCCGAACGGAAGGCAAAAAATGCCTGCATTTTTTGAGGGTATGGGAATCTCTTTCGATACGGCCGCTCTCCGTTCTGCCTGTTACTAATAAACAGTTCTTTTTCCTCGGAAAGGTACATCAAACTCGTCTCATACCCCTGCGGGGTGCTATGCACCCCTTGATTTTCTCCGTTCGGCTATGCCTCACTACGAAAATTTCGACTCACGCTTCGCGTTCCCTCAGGGTGACACGTAGCCACCACCGATTGCTTCCGCTCGCGGCAAGCCCAACGGATCCGGAAAGCTTCTTACAGTAACTTCTTCAGCTCAAACAACAAAGTCATCGCTTCATAAGGAGACAGCATATTCAGATCCGTGGCCTTCAGCTTGTCCGCAACCGCCTGGGCGGAAAGGTCACCGAAGGTGATGAGGCCGTCGTCCTCCTCTTCCTTGGGAGCGGGCGGGGTGATCCCCCCTGCCAGAAGCTCCGCCAGCACCTGCTTGGCGCGGGTGACCACGGGAGAGGGAACCCCTGCCAGCGCGGCAACCTCGATACCGTAGCTGTCGTCTGCCGCCCCGCGGACGATCTTCCGCAGGAACAGGATATCGCTCCCCTTCTTCTTGGCGGCGATGTGGTAATTCATCACGCCGGGCATGGTTTGCTCCAGATCGGTAAGCTCGTGATAATGGGTGGCGAACAACGCCTTGGCGCCGATCTTCTTGCAGGTATATTCCGCCACCGCCTTGGCGATGGACATTCCGTCGAAGGTGGAGGTGCCTCTGCCGATCTCGTCGTAGATGATGAGACTGCGGGAGGTGGCGTTCTTTAAGATCTCCGCGACCTCGTTCATCTCCAGCATAAAGGTGGAGGTTCCCGAAGCCAGGTCGTCGGATGCCCCGATACGGGTGAAGATCCGATCCACCACACCGATACGGGCGGAGGATGCGGGGACGAAGCAACCGATCTGGGCCAGCAGGGTGATCAAAGCAACCTGCCGCATATAGGTGGATTTACCCGCCATGTTGGGGCCTGTGATCAGCAAAAGTCTGCTCTGGGCACGGTCCATCATGCAATCGTTGGGAACGAAGTAGGTGTCGGAAAGCACCTGCTCCACCACCGGGTGTCTGCCCCCCTTGATGTCGATGATATCCGATTCATCCACCTCGGGGCGGACGTAATTGGCTTCGGCGGCAATCTCCCCAAAGGAACAAAGCACGTCCGTTTCCGCCAAGGAGACCGCAATTTCCTGGAGTCTCGGCAGGGATTCCAATACGTAATCCCGCAGTGCGGTGAACAGCTCGTATTCCAAAGCGCAGTCCCGTTCCTTTGCGCCCAGCACACGGGATTCCATTTCTTTCAATTCGGGGGTGAGGTAACGCTCCCCCGTGGTCAGGGTCTGCTTGCGGATGTATTCCTCCGGCACCTGATCCACGAAGGACTTGGAGACCTCGATGTAATAGCCGAACACACGGTTGTAGCCGATCTTCAAGGTACGGATGCCCGTGCGTTCCCGTTCTTGCTCTTCCATGCGGGCGATCCAGCTCTTGCCGTCGTCCAGCATGCTTCTCAGCTCGTCCACCACGGCGTTACAGCCGGGCTTGATGATGCCGCCCTCCTTCACGTTCAGCGCGGGATCCTCCGCGATGGTCTTGGAGATGGCCTCCACCACCAGAGGCAGAGGCTCGATCCGCTTGCCCAAAGACCAAAGCCGCTTGTTTTCGCGGGTGAACAGCAAGGTCTGGATGCGGGGCAGTAAGCCCAAAGTACGCTCCAGGGTCTTCAGATCTCTGGCGTTGGCGGTGCCGTGAACCAGCTTGGTGACCAGACGGTCAATATCCACCGTCTGTCTCAAAAGCTCCCGCAGCTCCCCGCGGACGATGGCCTCCTCCAACAGCACCTGCACCGCGTCCTGGCGGGTGCGGATGCCCACACAGCTCACCAGGGGCTTTTCGATCCAGCTTCTCAGCATTCTCGCCCCTGCGGAGGTGCGGGTGCGATCGATGGCCCAAAGCAAACTGCCTCTGGCGTTCTTGCCCCGCAGGGTCTCGCACAGCTCCAGATTTCTTCTGGAGAAGCTGTCGATGCCCATGTGACGTTCCGTCTCGTAGAAGGTGGGGGTGCGGAAATGGCGGAGGTCGCAATGCATCCGCCCGTTTTGCAATACGTTGATCAGACTGCCCATAGCCAGAACGGCGTGGCGGGGGGCATCCTGAGGAATGGCACCGTAGCGTTCTATATAGGCTTCCCTTGCCTTGCTCTCCTCCGCCGCCTCGGGAGGCATTTCGGTGAGCATGGCGCCGTAGCGGTAGGAAAGCTCGTCCAAGAAGGGTACGTCCATGCCGGGCGCGTGGAAGAACTCACAGGGGGAATAAGCCGCCGTCTCGGAGGCCAGCTTTTTGTCCGCCCCCTCTCCCAGAATATCCGTGGCCATCACTTCTCCCGTAGAGAAATCAGCAAACACCACGCCGTAGCCGTCGGGTGCGGGATACAGGGCGCACAGGAAGTTGTTCCGCTTCTCGTTGAGCATACTGGATTCAAACACCGTGCCTGCGGTGACCACACGGGTGACCCCGCGCTTCACCAAGCCCTTGGCGGTGGCGGGATCCTCCAATTGATCCACGATGGCAACACGGTAGCCTTGGTTCACCAGCTTTGCCAGATAGGTCTCCAAAGCGTGGTGGGGCACGCCGCACATGGGGGCGCGCTCGGGAAGACCGCAATCTCTCCCGGTCAATACCAGCTCCAGCGCCGCGGAGGCGGTTTTGGCGTCCTCAAAGAACATCTCGTAGAAGTCGCCCAAGCGCATCATCACAAGACAGTCGGGGTATTGCGCCTTTATTTCATTGTATTGTTGCATCAAGGGTGACAGTGCCATAACAAAAACCGTTCCTTATTTTTCTAAGATCAATGGCAGGAGGAGCAGGTGGAGCAGTTGCCGGTGCAACCGCCTTCCATCTCGGGCTGGAGGATGGACTGCATCCCTCTGTTCACGTCGTTGATAATGGCGGAGATCTCCTGTTCAGCCGCCTGCATGGCCAGCATGGTCTCGTTTTCCATGATCTCGTCGTAAAGCTCCTTCAGCTTGTTGGTGATCTGGGCCAGCAGCTCGTCGTTGCGGTCTGCTTTCTCTCCCTCGTCGCGGAGCAGCTTGCCCTGGCAGTTGTACTGATCGATGAGGGCCATCAGCTTGCCGTCGGTGGCGTAAAGAGCCTTGGCGTTTTCGTATCTCACCACGGCGTCGCTGTCCCGCAGGGCGTTCAAAAAGTTTTCCAGTGCGATTCTCAATTGTTCGTTCATTTCGTTTTATCTCCTAAACAAATTATTTCAAAAGCTTTCCGCCCAGCGCGTACTGCTTGGCGGTATCGATCTCCACCTGACAGAACTGCCCCGCGGGAACGGGGATGTCGAAGGTGACGATCTTATTTCCCGAGCTTCTCCCCGTGGGGATGCCCTTTTCGTTTGCCCCCTCGGACAGGACGGTAAGCACCTTCCCCACCAAGGCGTCGTTGTTCTTCTGGGCGATCTCGTTCTGCACCTCGGAAAGGTAGGAGAAGCGGCGCACCTGCTCCTCGTGGGGGATGCGACCCTCCATTTTCTCCGCAACGGTGCCCTTACGGGGGGAATAGATGAAGGTGTACAGCATATCAAAGCCCACCTGCTTCACCAGCTCCACGGTGTTCAGGAATTCCTTCTCCGTCTCCGTGGGGAAGCCTACGATCACGTCGGAGGTGAGGGAAACGTCCTTCACCCGCTCCTTGATGGAAAGGGCTTTTTCCAAATATTGCTCTCGGTTGTACTTGCGGTTCATGGCGGAAAGGATCCTGTCGTTCCCCGATTGGAAGGGCAGGTGGAAATGCTTTGCCACCCTTTGCTGTTCTGCCATCACCTGTACCAGCGCGGGAGAGGCGTCCTTGGGGTGGGAGGTCATGAACCGTACCCAATAGTCCCCTTCAAAGGAGGCGCATTTTTCCAACAGGGCGGGAAACTCCATATCCCCGCGGTAGGAGTTCACGTTCTGGCCCAACAGCATGATGTCCTTGTAGCCGCCTTTTACCAATCCCTCCACCTCGGCAAGCACCTCTGCGGAATCCCTGCTCCGCTCGTGTCCTCTGACGCAGGGGACGATGCAATAGGAGCAGAAGTTGTTGCACCCGTACATCACCGAGACCTTGGCCTTGTAGGTGCTGTCACGGCAGACGGGAGTGCCCTCGGAGATCACCCCAAACGCATGATGGGGCAGATGCGTGACAAACTGCTTCTGCCTGCGGGAGTTCAAGGCCGCTTTCAGGATCTCCGGCACGCGGTGGTGCATATCCGTGCCGAACAGGAAGTCCACGAAGGGGTAGCTTTGCATCAGTTGTTCCTGTCGGTGGGGCTCCTGGGCCATACAGCCGCACATCCCCATGAGGATGTGGGGGCGTTTTTCTTTTTCCTTTTTCATGGAGCCGATGATGCCCAGCACCCGTTGCTCCGCGTGCTCGCGGATGGCGCAGGTGTTCAGGATCACCACGTCCGCCTCTGCAAGCTCCTCCGTGGGGGTGAGCCCGCAGGCCACCAATTCCCCAAGGATCCGCTCGCCGTCCGCCTCGTTCTGCTGGCACCCGAAGGTACGCACCATGGCCTTCTTCCCTGCGAACACAGGGCGCAGACCCTCCGCGATGGCGGCTTGCTCCAGTATTTCTTGCTGTGTGATCTTCATGTCTTAAAAATAGGTGGCAACGGTATGCATTCTTGCCATCA
This sequence comes from Clostridia bacterium, assembly GCA_017516825.1. Taxonomy (GTDB): domain Bacteria; phylum Bacillota; class Clostridia; order Oscillospirales; family CAG-382; genus Coliplasma. The sequence goes on from JAFXBC010000050.1 coordinate 9,991, forward strand.
GTTCCTTTGCGTTCTCGAAGGTATCTCTGACCACCTTCCCTGCGGAGGCAGTGGCGTGGACGAACTCCCCGTTCCCCAGATACATGGCCACGTGGCCGGGGAAGAACAGCAGGTCGCCGGGCTTGGCTTCCTCCAAGGTGATCTTACGCAGGTTGGGGTTCTTGTCGATATCGGCGTCTCTCCATATCGTCAATCCGTTGAGACGGTAGGCCATGAAGCACAGCCCGGAGCAATCCACCCCTGCGGGAGTTCTGCCTCCCCAGCGGTACTGCACCCCCAGGTAGCCCAGAGCTTCCTCCACGATGCCCTTCCGCAGCTCCTCCTCGGTACCCACCCCGGAGGGAATGGGCTTCAAGTGCTGTTTGTGGACGTACCATCCACGGGTGGAGGGCATGATGGCCACGCCGTAGCGGGGGATCTCATGGGAATAGCCCACGTCCACCTTGGCACCCTTGGGCAGGGTCACCATGGGGCGGAAATGGTTCTTGGGCTCGGGCAACAGGTCTGCGTAAGGCACGCAAACCATGCGGTTGGGGGCGTGCAGAGGCTGGATCAGCGCCTTCCGCTCCACGTAGCCCTCATAACCGTAATCGGTACGCACCCTTGCGTAGGCGCCCACCTCTTCCAAAATTTCACATTCGTCGCCGTAGATCATCTCGTCGGTCTGCTCTGCCAGCAGATCCGGCTGACCCATCACGGGGACGGAGGGATACCATACTACCATGCTCAATGCTCCTTCCATGCAGTTGCAACGGCCTTCGCAACGGCGGCCGTCACACGGTTATCAAAGGCATCCGGCAAAATACGGGTGGGACTCAGCTCGCTTTCGGAGACCAAGCCCGCCAGGGCGTACGCCGCCGCCATCTTCATTTCTTTGGTAATGGCCTTCGCCCGTGCATCCAGCGTTCCGCGGAAGATGCCGGGGAATGCCAGCACGTTGTTCACCTGGTTAGGATAATCGCTTCGCCCGGTGCCTACCACCAAGGCGCCTGCTACCAGCGCTTCCTCGGGGAAGATCTCGGGGGTGGGGTTTGCCATGGCGAACACGATGGCCTTTTCCTTCATGGTTCTCACCATGTCCCCGGTCAAAAGTCTGGGGGCGGAAACGCCCACGAACACGTCTGCACCCGCCACGGCATCGGGAAGAAGCCCTTCCTTGCCGGTCTTGTTAGTGCCTTTCAAAAGCCTTTGCCGCTCCCCATCCATACGGGGATCCTCGCTTTGAAGAATACCGTCCTTATCGCAGAAGATCACGTCCCCTGCTCCCAGATCCAAAAGCATCCTGCCGATGGCGCATCCCGCCGCACCTGCCCCGCAGATGCAAACGGTGATCTCCTCCATTTTCTTTCCCGCCACCTTCAAGGCGTTCAGCACCCCTGCGGCAACCACCACGGCGGTACCGTGCTGATCGTCGTGGAAGATGGGAATATCGGAAACCGCCTGCAGCTTCCGCTCGATCTCAAAGCAACGGGGAGCGGAGATGTCCTCCAAATTCACCCCGCCGAAGGAGCCCAAAAGCAATTCCACCGTGCGGACGAATTCGTCCACCTCTTGGGAACGGATGCACAGAGGGATGGCGTCTACCCCGCCGAACTCCTTAAAAAGCAGGCATTTCCCTTCCATCACGGGCATCCCCGCCTCAGGGCCGATGTTTCCAAGCCCCAAAACGGCAGAGCCGTCGGTGATCACCGCCACGGTGTTCCAGCGGCGGGTGAGGTCGTAGGATCTTTCTATATCCCTTTGGATCTCCAGGCAGGGCTGTGCCACCCCGGGAGTATAGGCCAAAGACAAGGCCTCCCTGGTATCTGCGGTGGTGCGGGAAGCGATCTCGATCTTCCCTTTCCACCGATAATGCATTTCTAAAGATTTTTCGCCGATGGTGCTCACGGTAGGGTTCCTCTTTTTTGATGAAAAAATTCTCTGCGATAAAACCAAGTTCCTCGGCAAACACTATTTGCAAACCGAAGAAAGGAGGTTTTGGATTTGAAAACAATCAAACGGATATCCGTTTTTCTGTTGATTTTGTGTTTGTGCGCCCTTTCTCTGACCGTTTCCGCGGCCACGGAATACCGCTGGTTCTTCAAGCCCGCAGGGCAAAAACAGCCCGTTCTGCTGGACGGCAACACCCTGTGGCAGAATTACGGCGGCATCGCCTTGGGCTCTCCCGAGGAGAAGGTTCTGTACCTCACCTTCGACGCGGGGTACGAAAACGGCAACGTGGCTAAGGTTTTGGACGTTCTGCAAAAGCATGACGCCAAAGGTGCCTTCTTCATCCTCCCGGGGATCATCAAGCATTCCCCGGAGATCGTCCTCCGCATGGAGGAAGAGGGGCATCTGGTGTGCAATCACAGCACCACCCATAAGAATATGGCGTCCGTTACGGACATTGAGGCCTTCCGCAAGGAGCTTCAAGGCGCGGAGGAGGCCTACACCGCCTTGACGGGCAAGGAGATGGCGCCTTATTTCCGCCCGCCGGAGGGCACTTTTTCGGAAGACACCTTGAAATTCTGTAAGGAACTGGGGTATACCCCGGTGTTCTGGTCCTACGCCTACGCCGATTGGGACAACAATTCCCAGATGAGTGAGGAGAAGGCACTGGACAAGCTGCTTTCCAACCTGCACCCGGGGGAGGTGCTGTTGCTCCACCCCACCTCCGCCACCAACGCGGCCATTCTGGACAGGTTTCTGACGGAAGCCAAGGCGCGGGGCTACCGCTTCGGCTGTCTGGACGAGCTGCGGGTGACCCCATCCTTTGACATCACGGATTACCGTGAGCAAGGGCTTGTATTCTCGGAAAATCCCCACGCGGGGAAATATCTGGCGTTGACCTTCGACGACGGACCCCACGCCACCCAAACGGCGGAGATCCTGGCGGTGCTTCAAAAGCACGGGGTCAAGGCCACCTTCTTCCCCATCGGAGAAAACGTGAAAGCGCATCCCGAGCTGGTAAAGCTGGCAAAGCTTCAAGGGCACGAGATCGGCAACCACACCTATTCCCATTGCAAGGTTTCTTCTCTTTCCGAGGAGGCCTTGCAGGGGGAGATCTTGCAGACGGAATTCGTGCTGCAGGATCTCTGCGGGGTCACTCCCAAGGTGTTTCGCCCTCCCGGAGGGGACATCAGCAAGGAGGCCGTGGAGCTGGTAAACCGCTTGGGCTACCGCTACGTTCTTTGGTCCTGGCGGGTGGACACCCGTGATTGGGCCTCCGTCTCCGTGGACAGCGTGGTAAACACCGTGCTGAAAGGGGTGAAGGACGGAAACGTCATCCTGTTCCACGATTACGTGGCAGGCGTCAGCCCCACAGCCAAAGCGTTGGAGATCTTGATCCCCAGGCTGAAGGAGATGGGCTACGAATTCGTCACCGTTTCCGACCTGGCATCCCTATAACTCTCCATCAAAATATTATACTCCAAACCCGCCAAAAAATCAATAGAAACCCGAAAAAAAGAGCCTTTTCAGGGGCTCTTTTGTAGGGGTTATTCCAGGTAGGTATTGGCCAGGGCCAGGGCGTCGTCGATGGTATTCACCAGCCGTTCCTCTCCCAAGGCCTCGGTCAGTCCCGCCCGCTTCATGGCGGCAAGGGGCTGTTCTCCCACGTGGCAGAGAAGCAGTACGATCTCCTTTTCCACGCACAGCTTTTGGAGGGCAAACAGGTTCTTCATGGCGGTGGCGTCCAGGTAGGGCACGTCGTGCATCCTTAAGATAAGCACCTTGGTGTCCGCCTCTCCGTGCATATCCCCGAACTTATCCGCAGAGGCAAAGAACATAGGACCGTCCAGCTCGATGACGGAAACACGGCGGGGAAGCGCCTTCTTCCGTCCCTCCACGTCGTGGGTCCAGACGCGCAAACGGGTGTGGTCCGCCATGTGCTTCATAAAGAACACCACGGCCAGGATCATCCCCACGGCGATGGCTACCACCAGGTCAAACACCACGGTGAGAACGAAGGTCACCACCAGCACCAGAATGTCCGTGAGGGGTGCGGTCTTGCAAAGCTTCACAAAGCCCCGCCATTCGCTCATGTTGTAGGCCACCATAAACAAAATGGCGGCGATGACGGGCATGGGAATATAGGAGGCCAGGGGCATCAGCGCCACCAGCACTAAGAAAAGCACCACGGCGTGTACCATTCCCGCCACGGGGGTTCTGCCCCCGTTTTTCACGTTGGCGGCGGTTCTGGCAATGGCACCCGTTGCGGGGATGCCGCCGAACAGCCCGGAGCAGATGTTGCCCACGCCCTGGGCGATCAGCTCGGTGTTGGAGTTGTGCTTGTCCCCGATCATCCCGTCGGAGACCACGCAGGACAGCAGGGATTCGATTCCCGCCAGCACGGCGATGGTCACGGCGTTGGGCAGCAGCTTGATCAGCAATTCGGGAGAGAAGGCAGGCATGGAGAAGGCAGGCAGATCTCCGTCGATGGCGTAAAGATCTCCGATGGTGTTCACGGGGATATCAAACAGGAACACCATTCCCGAACCCACCAGAACGGCGATGAGAGAGCCGGGGATCTTCTTGCTGATATACGGCCAAACGATGAGGATGGCCAAGGCCACCCCGCCCACCAAAAGCGCCCACAGGTTTGCGGTATGGATGGACTTTGCCACCGCTTCCGCCTTTTCCATGGTCTCCACCGCGTGGGTTCCCTCGGGATAGGTCAGCCCCAGGAAATCCTTCACCTGGCCGATGGCGATGGTGACGGCGATACCTGCGGTAAAGCCCGTGGTGATGGTGCAGGGGATGTACTTGATCAGGGCGCCGAATTTCAACAGCCCCATGAGGATCAGGATCACTCCTGCCATAAGGGTGGCAAGGATCAGCCCCTCCATGCCGTGGGTGGCAACGATTCCCGCTACGATGGTGGCAAAGGCCGCCGTGGGGCCGGAAATGTTCACGCGGGAGCCTCCCAGCAGGGAGATGACGAAGCCCGCGATGATGGCGGTATAAATGCCCTTTTCGGGAGACACCCCCGAGGCAATGGCAAGGGCGATGGACAGAGGCAGGGCGATGATGGCTACGATAAGCCCCGCCACAAAATCGCTGACCAATTGCTTGGGAGAATACCCCTTCAGGGTCTCAAACAGCTTGGGACGGAATAGGTTTTTCATAGGCGTATATCTTCTTTCAAAGGATGTTTTCATAAAGCAGTTGATTATACACCCGTTTGACGAAAAAAGCAAGAGGGGAAGGGAATCTTTTTGGGAGAAAAAGGCGGAAGGGAGTGTGAGGAGGCGTACGCCACGTTTCGATCCCAAGATTTCAAAAACAGCTTGTCGTTTTTGACGTCGGCGGTATGAGGTGATGCACGGTATACAGCCCCGCGCCGACTTGGTAGCGCACCGCAGTTCCAAAAACAGCTTGCTGTTTTTAACGTCGGCATAACAAAACTACGCTTAAACCAAAAGCATTGTGCCCCACGGTTCGATCCCAAACCCAACAAAAACAGCTTGCTGTTTTTCACGTCGGCGAAATGATACCACGCATACATCAAAAGCTTTGCGCCGACTTGGTCACCTCTGAGCAACCCAGCCCGTTGGGCTGGCTCGCGCGGAACGGAGCCGCTGTGTCCGTTTGTCACCCTGAGCGAGGAGGGCGCAATATGCTACGAACAAGCCACCGCAGAATGACCCCCGACGAGTCGAACTGACAATTGTGGCGTTAGCTCAATTGTCAGGCAAAAAATGCCCCGCATTTTTTGAGGGTATGGGAATCTCTTCCGA
>JAFXBC010000010.1 GCA_017516825.1 Clostridia bacterium
AAGAGATTCCCATACCCTCAAAAAATGCAGGCATTTTTTGCCTTCCGTTCGGGTTTACACCACTCACGGAAGTTCGACGCGCGCGGAGATATACCGTATTGCATAGCCGTAACGGCTCTATTCCGCGCTTGCTCAGGGTGACAAGAAGCCGTGACCAAGTCGGCGGACGGCTTTTGTCTTATGCGTGGTATCGTTTCTCCTACGTCAAAACCAACCCGCAGTTTTAATTGGGTACAGGCGCATCCCCCACCCCCGTCTTTTCTCAAAAAAATCCCTTCTTCCGGAAAGAAAATTTCCTGTTTCTCTTGATTTTCTTGCTATAATATTATATAATACTATATCTAAGTATCTAATAATACCACAAGGCGGAAGGAGTGGGTTTATGGACCAGTTTGCAGAGCTGAAAAACATCATCTTGGAGGAGCTGAAGAAGCAGTACGCCTCCACCATCATCACGTTGTGGTTTGATAAAATGGAGATCGTGGAGATCTCCGGCTCGGAAGTGATCCTGTCCTTCCCTTCCTCCCGCAAGCTGTTCGTGGAGGCCAATTACAGCGGTGTGCTTGCCCAGACCTTCGCTTCCGTTTTAGGCGTGGCGGTGGACGTGAAGTTCATCTCCCCCGAGGAGGTCAAGGAAAAGGAAGCTCCCCCTGCGGAGCCGGAAAAGCAGAAGAACGCTTACCACACCCGGTTTGACCCGGATTACACCTTCGAGACCTTCATCGTGGGTAAATCCAACCAGCTTGCTCAGACTGCCGCCATGGCGGTGGCAAAGAACCCCTTCCACCTGAACAACCCTTTGTATTTATACGGCCCCTCCGGCTTGGGGAAGACCCACCTGTTGTACGCCATTATGGCCAAGCTTCGTGAGGATCATCCGGAATACTCCATCCTCTACGTCACCGGCGAGGAGTTCACCATCGACATGATCGACTCCCTGGCCCAGCACAATCCCGCGGGACTGCGTGAAAAGTACCGCAGTGTGGACGTTTTGCTGGTGGACGATATCCAGTTCATCTCCGGTAAGATCGCGGTGCAGGAGGAGTTCTTCCACACCTTTGAGACCTTATTCCGTCAGAACAAGCAGTTGATCATCGCCTCCGACGTGGCGCCGGAACGGATCGACAACCTGGAAGACCGTCTCCGCGGCAGGTTCTCCATGGGTTTGGTGGCGGACATTCAGCCCCCGGATCTGGAGCTGCGTACCGCCATCTTCCGCAGAAAGGCCTTGGATTACGGATTCGATCTGGATTACTCCGTACTCACCTACCTGGCGGAAAATATCACCCGGAACATCCGTCAGATTGAGGGAGCCATCAAAAAGCTTCGGGCTCACTGCTTCCTGACCGGCGACAAATGCACCGTGAAGATCGCAGAGCTGGTGTTGGGCGAGTTCTTGAAGACCAAGGCCACCGAGGACAGTATGTTCGAGAAGGTTTTGGAGTACGCCGCAAAGAAATACATGGTGTCCACCGAGGACATTCTCGGAAACAAGCGCACCTCCAATATCGCCAACGCAAGGCATTTCGCCGTTTACATGGTGCGGAAGACCACCAACTACTCCCAGAAGCAGATCGCCGATCTCTTCCGCAGGAAGGATCACACCACCATCATCAACTCCATCAACGTCATGGAGCACAAGGTGGTTTCCGATCCCATCTTCGCCCGGGAGATGGCACACACCATCGAGGAGATCACCCAAGGGTGACGATCGTAAAGAGGGCTCCGCCCTCTTAAACACCCGCCAAAGGGACCCGTCCCTTTGGAATCCCGTCCTCTGAAAAAAATAAAAAATATTCTCCCGAAAACGACAGTTTTCGGCAAAGTAGGTTTCTTTGGAGATTCTTAAGAACCTTTCTTTTCCGAAAGAAAGGTTCTTAAGCGTACCCCTCGTTCCAAAGGTCGAAAAATGTGGACAAGTTGTGGAGAAATGTGCATAAGCCCATGGGTTGTCCACCCCTGCCGAAAAGACTTATCCACAGGAAAAACCTAAGCGCCGCAAGGGTTTTTCCCACATTTCCACCAAAAACTGCCTCCTCTACTACTACTACTACATTCATGTACCTTATAGGTAGGATACAGGGTGTGGTACGCGCGTATACACAATGCGACCCCGAAGGGGGCGCGGTTTCCCACTTAAAAAATACTTGTTTCCGAAAGGACGAAGTTACTTATGGCAATCAAATTCTTATCTGACAAAAAGACTCTTTTGAATCTGATCCAGCCTGCCCTGGCGGCCACCTCCAACAAGAGCACCCTGCCTGCGCTGGAGGGTTTGTTGTTCCGTTTGGAGGACAACCTGCTGACGGTATGCGGCTACGACCTGGAAAAGGGTGTCCGCACCAGAGGCGTGGTGATCCCCAAGGAGGAGGGCGCCGTGATCCTGAACGCCCAGAAGGTTGCCGCTATCGTGAAGAATTTCCCCGATTGCGACATCAGCTTTGAGGCTGACGATAAGAACATGGTGCATATCACCGGCGGCATGAGTGACTTCACCGTCCACGGCCTTACCGCAGAGGCATTCCCCAATATGCCCACCCTGGGCGGCGACAACGCCTTCTGCATCAGCCAGAGCTTGATGAAGGAGATCATCGCCTCCACCTGCTTTGCGGTGTCCCAGGTGGATGCAAGACCCATCCTCACCGGCGAGTTCTTCCACATCGAGAACCGTTCCATCACCGCGGTGGCATTGGATAACTACCGTCTGGCGTTGCGTGAGGAGAAGGAATGCATTTTTGACAACGAGAACGACTTCTCCTTCGTGGTACCCGGAAAATCGCTCCTGGAGCTTTCCAGACTACTCAGAGACAGCGACGATATGCTCCGGGTGGAGTTCACCGCCAAGTACGTTATCTTCAAGCTGGACGATATCGTGCTGTTCTCCAGACTGCTGGAGGGCGAGTTCCTGGATTACATGCGGGCCATCCCCGCACAGAACAAGATCTTCGTGACCCTGGACAGGAGAGCTTTTGAAGATTCCGTTTCCCGTGCTTCCCTTTTGGTGGACGAGAAGCTGAAGACCCCCCTGCGCTGCCGCTTTGAGGGGGATATCCTCCACGTCACCTGCTCCACCCAGTACGGCAAGGTAAACGACCACCTGCGTATCGAGAAGGAGGGGGACGACCTGGAGATCGGGTTCAACAACAGATACCTGCTGGACGCGCTGCGGGCCTGCAAGGACGATACCCTGAAGGTGTCTCTGTCCACCGCCTTTATGTCCATGGTGATCCAGCCCAAGAACCCCTCCGAGTCCGGCACCTACTTGTATCTGGTTCTGCCCGTGAAGCTGAAGGATTAAGGGAAACGTTTTTACGTGGGGCCCGCCCCACGCCTCCCGGCAACGTCAGCGTGTCATCCTGAGGGAGCCCGAAGGGCGAGTCGAAGTTTTGCGGAGAAGGCAAGGCTCTTGCTCCTAAGACTCCAAAACGGCAGCGCCGTTTTGCATAGCGGCATAGATGTTCTACGCTTTTCGATCTGTATTGGCCGCGATGAGCCGTTCGGAGCAAAACCGAGACCTGCGATAGCAGGTTGAGGGATATGAGACGAGTCTGATGTTCCTTTTTGAAAGCAAAGAACTGTTTATTAGTAACCAAGGGAACGAGACGGCTATATCGAAAAGCATCCCATACCCTCAAAAAATGCAGGCATTTTTTGCCTGACAATTGAGCTAACGCCACAATTGTCAGTTCGACTCGTCGGGGGTCATTCTGCTGTGGCTTGTTCGTAGCATATTGCACCCTGCCTCGCTCAGGGTGACAAGTAGCCAAAGCGTTTCCATCGTCAGCGTGTCATCCTGTTGATCCTTCTTCTTTTCCCTTCACAATACGGGATTCTCAAGGGACGAGTCCCTTGAGCAGGGAATACAACGATTTATGAAAATTGAGAAGCTGTATTTATACAATTTCAAAAACGCCGCGGAGGAGACCTTGACCTTTGACCCGGGGGTAAACGTGATCTACGGAGAAAACGCCTCGGGGAAGACCAATCTGCTGGAAGCGCTGTTCTATTTCGCCTCGGGGAAATCCTTCCGGGGGGGCAAAGAGCGGGAGCTGATCCGATTTGGGGAGACCAGAGCCAAGGCAGAGCTGTTGTTTTCCGCCCATGGAATGGAAAAACGCATGGCGCTGGTTCTGGAAAAGGGCAAGAAAAGAGAGCTTTCCGTGGGCGGGATCAAGGTGCAGAAGCTTTCCGAGTATTTGGGGCTGTTCCGCGCCGTGATCTTCACCCCGGACCATTTGGACCTGGTGAAGGGGGTTTCGGAAAATAGACGGCGGTTTTTGGACCTGGCCATCTGCCAGTCCTTCCCCCGGTACGCCGCGTCCTTGAACGAGTACGGGCGGCTTTTGATGCAAAAGAACGCTCTGCTTAGGGGGGACGACCCGGACAGAGGGCTTCTGGAGGTCTACCACGAGCGGATGGCGGTGCTAAGCGGCACCATCACCTTAAACCGAATGAAATATCTGGCCAATTTGGAGTCTGCCGCAGGGGAATTCCAGAAGGAAATGTCCTCGGGGCTGGAAGACTTGAAGCTGAAATACAAAAGCCAGGCCGTGCCCAAGGATGAGGATACGGCGGAGGTACTGCGAGAGCGGTACAAGGTGCTGTTTGCCCAGAAGACCGAGGAGGAGATCCGCCGCGGGTTTGCGGTGTGCGGGCCTCAAAGGGACGATTTTGATCTGTATCTCAACGGGCTGAACTGTAAGATGTTCGGCTCCCAGGGGCAGCAAAGATCCTCGGTGCTTTCCTTGAAGCTGGCGGAGGGGGAGCTTTCCAAGCGGCTGACGGGAGAATATCCCGTGTTTCTTTTGGACGATATCCTGTCGGAATTGGATATGGGCAGACGGGAGTATATCCTGGATAAGATCACCGGGAAGCAGGTTGTGCTTACCGGTTGCGAAACGGAGCTGTTCGCCGGATACGGGGGCAGTAACAGGATCTTCGTGGAAAAAGGTTTTGCAAAGAACGTGTAAATCGCGGCAATTGCTTTGGCCTTTTTTGGGGGGCATACCTTATAAAATCGGCTTGACGGTTTTGAAACTGTAACGGCTACGTGTCATCCTGAGCAAGTGCGGAATGTAGTTGTTATGGCTACAATGGAGACCTTTTTCCGCACGCGTCGAAGTTTTGCGGAAGGAACGGAGTGGATGGAGCAAAACCGCCGATAGGCGGGATCTCATAAGAGTTTGATGTACCCTGCTGAAAGCAAAGAACTGTTTTATCATAAAAAATGTAAGTTTACCTTTCAAGGGGTAGATCAGACTTCGAGGAGACCCCTTGCGGTTTTGCTTTTCGAAATTGCTGTAAAAGGAACTGCATATCCAAAGACAATGGGCAATTTCAAAAAGCAAAACTTCGACGCGCG
>JAFXBC010000051.1 GCA_017516825.1 Clostridia bacterium
AAGATCTTGGGAGTGAATCCCCAGAAGTTCATGGAAACGGGGGTATCTCCGTGGATAGAGACCCAATTACCGTTTTCGTCCTCGAATTTTGCTCCGTCCCCGTCGGGAAGGATCTTTTTGCGTTCTACGATAGCGGTGAGAAGACCGTCTCTCGTCTCGCAGATCCCGCGGGAAACAGAACCGTTTTCGGAAAGGGTGTTTCTGACCACGTAGCCGGGCATACAGAACTCCCCTTCTCCCGCGTTATCCATAAACGCCTTGACGGAAAGGAAGGTGCCGTAGCCGTAAAAATCGTCTGCATTGAAGATGGCAAAGGACTCCTTGACCAGATTTCTGCAGCAATACAAGGCGTGGGTGGTACCGAGGGGCTTTACTCTCCCTTCCGGGAAAGAGAGACCGTCGGGAAGATCTGCGGGATCCTGGAATGCGTATTCCACTTGAATCTTGCCTTCCACCCGTTTGCCGATGGTATCGCGGAAGATCTCAAGATTCTCCCGCTTGATGATGAATACAACTTTGGTGAAACCCGCACGGATGGCATCATAGATGGAATAATCGATGATGAATTCTCCGGAGGGGCCTAAAGGATCGATCTGCTTTAACCCGCCGTAACGGTTGCCCATTCCTGCGGCTAAGATGACTGCAGTCATTGGGGACTCCTTTCAAGCAATGATGTCTTGTTCGGTGATCTTTAACGTCTTGACAGAGGGGTCGGAAGGGATCTGATACATATATGCGGTCATAAGCTTTTCGGTGATAGAGCGCAAGCCGCGGGCGCCCGTTTTGGTTTCGTGAGCCTTTTTTGCGATGGCGCGCAGGGCGTCATCGGTAAATTCCAGCTCCACGCCGTCCATGGCAAACAGCTTTTGGTACTGCTTGGTAAGGGCGTTTTTCGGCTCCACCAGAATCCGCATCAAGGCATCCTCGTCCAAAGGATGCAGAGCAGTTATGACGGGCAATCTGCCCACCAGCTCGGGAATGATGCCGTAACGCACAAGGTCGGAATTTTCCACGTGGGAGGTTACGAACTCCTCGTCTCTGGAAACGCCGGATTCCACGGCGGTAAAGCCCACGGATCGACTGCCCAGACGGTTGCGGATGATCTCATCCATGCCGTCGAAGGCGCCGCCGCAGATGAACAGGATGTTGGAGGTGTTGATCTGGATGAATTCCTGGTTGGGGTGCTTTCTGCCGCCCTGGGGAGGTACGTTGGAAATCGTTCCTTCGATGATCTTCAAAAGGGCTTGCTGAACGCCTTCCCCGGAGACGTCTCTGGTGATGGAACGGTTTTCGCTTCTGCGGGCGATCTTATCGATCTCGTCGATGTAGATGATGCCCTTTTCTGCCCGGGCAACGTCGAAATCCGCGGCCTGGATCAAGCGAAGCAAAATATTTTCCACGTCCTCGCCAACGTAGCCCGCCTCGGTGAGGGTGGTGGCGTCCGCAATGGCGAAGGGAACATCCAGCATTTTGGCCATGGTCTGAGCCAACAGCGTTTTACTGACGCCGGTGGGACCAAGAAGAAGCACGTTACTCTTTTTCAGCTCAACGTCGTCATCCTCCACGATCTTATCCTTCAAAGAACGGATACGCTTATAGTGGTTATAGATGGCAACGGAAAGTACCTTCTTTGCCTCGTCCTGTCCGATGACGTAGCGATCAAGGATGGCTTTCATCTCAGCAGGCTTCAGCAAAGGCTTTTCCTCTGCCGGGGAGATACCAATCTCCTCGGCGGGAAGCAACCCGGTCTCCTCCTCGGCAAGCAAGGTGACCTCGTAGGCGTCTGCGATCTCACAACAGAGATCCAGACAATCCTCACAGAATTCAACGAACCTGCCGGAGACGTTAAGACCCGTAGTATGTGCGGAAGGTCTACCGCAAAAGCCGCAGACCTTGTTGTTATTTTTTGGCATTGTATCTTCCTTTCTGCAACAGCAAAAAGCAATTCCGTTTTGAGAAAGGGAAATCAGAGCTTACGCGTTTTCTTCGGTAGCCTTGGTGGTAACGACTGCGTTATCCTTAATGACCTGGATAGCTTTTCTCAGAACGATATCTTCGGAGATGCCTTCCTCGGGGATGTTCTTCTTGACATACTCCATATCTACATTATAGCCGGAAGCGATCTTCTTATATTCTTCTTCCATCTCTTTCTTGCCTGCCTTGATCTTTTCGGTCTTGGCAACGCGCTCCAGAGCCAGTCTGGACTTCACCTGGCGCTCTGCTTCCTCCTTAAAGGATTCGCGGAGCTTTTCCTCGGTGCTGCCGGTGTACTGATAATAGAGATCCAAGCTTGCGCCCTGGGATCTGAGACGGTAGTCGTAATCATTGACGTAACGGTCGATCTCGGAATCGATCATGCATTCGGGAATCTCGCCGGTCATGTTGGCGATCAGCTTGTCAACCAGCTGCTTCTCTACCTCTGCGTCTGCAGAGTTGTTCTTGCGCTCTTCGATCTTGGAGGAGATGCTTGCCTTGTATTCTTCAACGGTGTCAAACTCGGAAACGTCCTTAACGAACTCGTCATCCAGTTCGGGAAGCTCGGTTCTCTTCAGCTCGTGGAGAACGATCTTGAAGATGGTCTCCTTGCCTGCCAGAGAAGCTTCGCCGTAGTCCTCGGGGAAAGTCACGGTGATATCGAAGGATTCGCCAACGTTGTGGCCGACGATCTGTTCCTCAAAGCCGGGAATAAAGTTGCCGGAGCCAAGCTTCAGGGGATGCTTCTCACCCTTGCCGCCCTCAAATGCAACGCCGTCCAGGAAGCCCTCGAAATCGATGGTAGCTTCGTCGCCCAGCTCTGCGGCACGATCTTCAACGTTGAGCACGCGTGCGTTACGGTTACGAACGGAATCGATCTCGCGGGTGATCTCCTCCTCGGAAACGGTAACCTCGGGACGCTCTGCGGTGAGGCCCTTGTATTCGCTGACCTTAACAGTGGGCTTAACGATCACGGTAGCCTTCAAAACTACGCCCTCGTCGCCGGTGGAGACCAGCTCGATATCGGGACGGGAAACAACGTCCAGCTTTGCTTCTGCGATTGCTGCAGAATATGCCTCGGGAAGCAGGTTGTCGATCGCTTCTTCATAGAAGACGGCGGAGCCGTACATCTTTTCGATCACGCTCTTGGGAGCCTTGCCGCGGCGGAAGCCGGGAACGTTCATCTTTGCTACGTTCTTGCGGTAGACCTTGTTGACCTCAGCGTCAAATGCTTCCTTGCCCAGGACGATCTCCACTTCATAAGTATTGGTGGAAACTTTTTTGGAATTTTTCAGTGCCATTTCTTTTTCCTCCGTGTATATACACGCAATTTTAGATACTATATATTGTAGCGATTTTTTTCAAATTGTCAACACATATTCGCGAAATCATTTATTTTTGCAAGTTTCGAAAAAAATTAACAAAAAAGCCTTGTTCTTTTGTATAGTTATGTATATACTATTGGTATCATAAAACGACTTGGCGGTGATTGCTTACGAATCATGAAGAAATGAACATGGCGGAAGAGACTGAATTGGGTACTCGATTTGCCGATTCCGTTGATGAATATACCGTTAAAAATCTCAAGCGGAGAGAAAAATCTCGTAGCGGCTCACAGATCACGTCTCTTTTGATCCGCAGTTTTATCATTGCGTTCTGCATTTGTTTGATGGGGTATTCCGCTTTCCGAATTTGTAGTAAAATGTTTGAAGATAAGCAGGCGGAGGAGATCTACGAGGATCTCAGGGTAGATGAGGATTATTATATCACAGTTCTTCACGCCACCAATCTTAAGGAGCCCAACGCCATGCCCACGGTTCTGGAGATGCTGGATGCCGACGGCGAGTACGAGGACTATATGCCCTCGGATATCATTGCTCCGGATAAGGCTCAACACTACGCCACCTACTACCGCAACTACATTGAAAAATCTGCCGATTACAAGGATATGTACGGATGGATCTTTATGTCTGATACTGACATCAACTATCCTTTGATGAAGGGCAGAGACAACGATTTTTATCTGGATCACAATTATAAAGGCGATCCTTCCCGCTCCGGCAGTATTTTCGCAGATTGCTCTATTCTGGATAACTATTATTCCAACTATAACATGGTGATCTACGGGCACAATATGCGTGACGGCAGTATGTTCAACACCCTGAAAAGCTGGTGTAACGATGCGTCCGTCAAGACCTTGGCACAGACCACGCAGATCGAGATCTATACCCGGGAGGGCGTTTACATCTACGATATCTTCAGCTTTTACGTGGATGACAGCAACGAATTCGCCAGAACCGTGTTTTCCAGCGAATCCGATTACAAAAAGTTTTTGAAGAAGATCGCCAAGAAATCCAACGTTAAGACCAATCGGGAATACAATTCCCAGAGCAGGATCTGCACGCTGATCACCTGTACCAACGGCTCCAACGTGGACTCCCGTTACGTTGTACACGGCATTCTCAATCAGTTTATCCCCTTTGATCCCGAAGTATAAGAAAACCACCGTCGGTGCAAAAAAGCGCCGACGGTTTTTTCACGGATCTTCACTTTCGAAAAGAGGGCTTTCCATGCCGCAGATATGAGGAATGGGGACGTGCGTTCCGTCCGCCATCAAAACGCGGTTTTCAAGGGAGTCTATCGAAAGGAGCTCCCCTTCCGCCGTCAGGAAAGAGCCGCCCTCTTTGACGGTATCCGGCAGGAAATACAGGATCCTTACGTAGGGACGTTCCTCTTCCCTCTCGTGCAAAAGATTCAGGTTTCGTTCCAGCTCCGCTTGGAGGTCTTCCCCCGGCAACCTGCGGGAATCGGTAAAGCGGCATACCTCCCGGATCTCCTCCTCGTATCCCGTCAAAGCGGCAAAGGGGGCAAACTGCGCGGCACGGTTTTCCGCGGGCATAGGCTTGCGGCGGGTGAAAGCCGGGCGAGGCATGGAAAAAAGGGTACTGCTGTATTTCATAAGGCTTACGCTCGATGTCCTCCGATCTGTTGGTTTCTCTCTATTGCGGTGGCACCCTCCCGGAAGTTCATGCCCTTCAGCAGGATGTTCTTGCCGTATTTTTGCTTCATAGAAAGAACGGCGCTTTGCAGACGATGCTCCGCTTCCAGAGCGGCTTGCTCCTTGCGGCGGCGTTCCTCGATGGCGGCGTAATCCACGAACATTTCAAGCTGGTATTCTCCCGCGGGTTCCCCTGCTTTTGCCGCAGGGAGGATCCTATTGGCGCACAGGGTGATCCGACGTACCAGCAAAGAAGGATCTGCCACGCGGCGGAAGATATTCGTCATAGCATTTACGATCTGATGTCCCGAGGAGGTATACCCCGGGAGGTTTTCCGTTCCGTGGGCGTGCTTGGGGACAGGTCTTCCGTAGTGATCCCAGGTAACACTTCCGCTGTATTTCGCCGCTCTGACAGGATCGGAGAGGTTCTCTACGTCGTAGCCGACGGTCAAGGTCACCTGGTCGGTCATAACGCCCTTTTCCACCAGGTCGTAGGCCAGAAGGTCAGCCATCTCCCGCACGATAAGCTGTGCGCCCTCCCAATCGTAAGGGCATGGCAACACCTGCCCGGTGCTTAAGCTGTTGACGGAAGGCTTGTAGGCCTTGATCTGCGCCATGGTGCAGGGCTCTGCGCCCCAGGCGTGGTCGATGAGAAGCTCTGCGTTGACGCCGAACAAGCGGTAAAGCAGATCCTCGCCGTCCTTGGTAAGGGAAGCCACCGCCACGTCCCCCATGGTGTAGAGACGATTGGCCTCCAGCTTTTTGGAATAACCGCCGCCGATGCGCCAGAAGTCTGTCAACGGACGATGCTCCCACAGGGTCTTGCGGTAGGTGTATTCGTCCAGCTCCGCAATGCGAACGCCGTCCTTGTCTGCGGGAATATGCTTGGCGGTGATATCCATGGCCACCTTGGCCAGGTACAGATTGGTGCCGATGCCCGCGGTGGCAGTGATCCCCGTTTCTCGGATGACCTCCTGCAGCAGTTTCCGGGTAAACTCGTGGGGGGTGGTCTTTCCGTATCCCAAATACGGCGTTAAGTCGATGAAAACCTCGTCAATGGAATAGGCGTAGATGTCCTCCGGCGCAACGTGACGCAGATAGATGGAAAAGATCTTACTGCTGTACTGCATATATTTGGCCATTCTTGGCTTGGCTACGATGAAATCCAGCGCCAGGGAGGGGTTGGCTTTCAATTCCGTTTCGTTGTAGGACTTCCCTTTCAAGATTCCCTCCGGCGCTTTCTTTGCGCGGAGCTGATTGGCGGCCTTCACCTTTGGAAATACCTCGAAAAGACGGGGCCTTCCGGGAACGCCGCAGGCCTTCAGTGCGGGAGAAACGGCAAGGCAAATGGTCTTATCCGTACGGGAGGCATCTGCCACCACCAGATGCGTGGCCAAGGGATCCAAGCCTCGCTCTATACATTCCACAGAGGCGTAAAAGGATTTCAAATCGATGCATACGTAATACCGTTGTTCCATATCTTGACCGCCTCCCTTCGTTTTCGAACTTTTGTTCGCTTCCGGGATTATTATACTCCTTTTGAACGGGTTTGTCAAGAGGAAAATAAACAAATGTTCTGGTTTCCAAAAAAGGAAACGGCGGATCGGAAAAAACCGAAACGCCGTTTGAAGATCAACTTGCTTGGAACGAAGCGGATTGTGAGCCCACGGTGATGGTATAGGTCTCCCCTTTTACCATATCGGGGGAGCTTAAGATCACAAGACCGAAGGAAAGAGCGGGAGCATAGGAGAACAGGGTGTTGCCGTTTTCATCCTGCAAAAGGATGGTGGTATCTGCCACCTGGTTTCCCACGTTCACGGCCAGGACACCTTGATCGGAGCCGCTGAAGGTCTGTGCCATACCGCTGGAAGCCCCCGTTCCGATGAAGGTGCCGCCGGTGATCTCTGCGGTCTTGTCGTAGTCCAGGATGGCGGTATCCCCTCTCGTGGGACCGCAAACCGTGGTATGACCTCCGCTGATGGACAAGGTACCGTTGGCATCGATGCCGTCTCCGGAAGCGTTGATATAGAGAGTACCGCCGGAAATGAGAATGCTGCCGTTGCCGGAGGACATTCCTCCCCCACGTCCGCCGGGTCCTCCGGGACCGCCGCCGGGTCTGCCGCCTCCGCCAAAGCCGTCACCTCCGCCGAAGCCGCCTCCAAAACCGCTGGAATCGTTGCCGCCTGCGGCATTCAAGCCGTCATCGGTAGCACAGAGCGTGATCTCCCCGCCGGAAATAGCGACGTCAAGAGCTTCCAAGCCTTCGTAGCTTTGGGAGATAGATATCTTTCCGCCGCTTATGGAAAGGGTCTCGTCCGCATGGATGCCGTCGTCCCCGGTGGCAATGGTATATTCTCCTGCAGTTACAACGATGGAGGTGTTGGAATGCAATGCGTCGTCTGCGGAATCGATATCGAAGGTGCCGCCGGAAAGAGCCATACTTCCTGCGGCCTTCAATCCCTTCATGCTTTCTTCCGAATAGGATGCGCCTGCACCCCCTCCGGTGTGGATCTCATAATCGCCGCCCAGGATCTGCATATATCCGCCGGCGCTGATGCCATCGCCGCCGGCTTGGAGCAGAAAGGAACCGCTTTCCAGGTAGACGAAGCCTTTGGAGGTGTCATCCTCGTTGTCGGCTTGTATCCCATCCTTCCCCGCTGTAACGGACAAAGAACTGTTGGCAATGCGGATGCTGTCGTTGGCGGAAAGGCCGTGAGAGGCGGCATTGATCTCGAAACTGCCGCCGGTCAGCACGAGATCGTCCTTGGAGACGATTCCATGGCCTGCGGGAGAATCGACGGTAAGCTTTCCCTCTCCGTTGATGGTAAGATCCTGCTTGGAGAACAAAGCGGCGTCGATATCGTTCTCATCGATGGGCACAAAGCTTTTCCCGCTTGAAAGAACGTTTTCGCTGTCCTTGGCAAGGGTCAGAAAGATCTTATCGCCCGAGAGGATATAGAGAGCGGCAGAGGTCTCGCTGTGGATTTGGACGTTGTCAAAAACGATCTGTATCTTGGCGGTATCGGGAGGATTGACGATGAGCATACCGTTTTCCAGAGAGCCTGTGATATAGTACGCGCTGTCCCGGGTCAACGTGACGATACCGTCTTGGATACCGACGGAATTAGAGTCTGAAGTAGCCGTATTTCCCTCTAAGCGAATGGTGATACATTCTTCCGTATCGTAATCGACCTCATGATCTCTGTCAGTGAACATATCCGAGCTGTTTTCGGTAAAGCTCATATCCACGGATACGGATTCGGGGGCTTGGGAGACGGTCTCTCCCGTGGGAAGCGAAGACATCTCTCCGCAGCTGCACAGGAGCGAAGCACACAGCAAAAGTAAAAGAGCGCGGGTTATTTTCATGGGGATTTCCTTTCATGGGGATCATTTCCGAACAGGCATATTTTACGCACTAAAACTTAAATGAACCCAAAATTTTTAAGTCGAATTAATGCATATGTGATAAGTTTTTTTACAGAGAGATTGCAATACGCCAAAAAATATGGTATGATGTTTTGGAAAGGAAGTGAAGGTATGCGGATCCTGCTTGCAGAGGATGAACGCTCGTTGGCGAAGGCGCTTGTGAAGATCTTTGAAAAGAATCATTATTCCGCGGACGCCGTCTACAACGGACAGGATGCTCTGGATTATCTGGAAAGCGGAAATTACGACGTGGCTGTTCTCGACGTGATGATGCCCGTGATGGACGGGATTACCGTTTTGAAAAAGATCCGTGCCGGAGGAAATCAAATTCCCGTGATGATCCTGACGGCTAAAGCGGAGATCGACGACAAGGTTCTTGGTCTGGACAGCGGTGCAAATTACTATTTGACAAAGCCTTTTGATACCAAGGAGCTTTTGGCGGGTATTCGCGCCATTACCCGCAGTACGGTGGAATTGGATTCCAAGCTTTCTATGGGCAATATCACTCTGGATCGCAAAACGTTCACCTTATCTTCGGAAACGGGAAGCTTCCGCTTGGCAAATAAGGAATTCCAGATGATGGAAATGCTGATGACCAATCCAAAGAGATTGATCTCTGCGGAAATGTTCATGGAAAGGATCTGGGGATACGACAGCGATTCCGAGATCAACGTGGTATGGGTCTATATTTCCTATCTACGTAAAAAGCTTTTGTCGTTGAATGCGACCATTGAGATCAAGGCCACTCGAAACGCAGGGTATTCTTTGGAGAACGCTGTATGATCAAAAAAGCGAGAAGAAAATTTATATTGCTTTCCCTTGGAGCGATCTTCATATTGCTGACCGTTATGCTCTTGGGAATGAATCTGCTGAACTTTCGTACCGTGGTGAAGGATGCGGATATGATCTTGAACGTTCTTTCCGAGCATAAGGGCAGATTTCCCAACGACTTGGGACACGGGGCACCCGGTTTGCCGCCCGATATGTCCCCCGAGCTTCCTTACGAGGCACGGTATTTTTCCGTATCTCTGGATGCAGACGGAAGGATCCTTTCCGTTGAAACCAGCAAGATCGCTTCGGTAGATCCGGCAGAGGCCATTGATATGGCGGAAAATGCGCTTTGCAAAGAAAAGTCCCGCGGATTCGTAGGCAAATACAGATTCAACGTAAAGCGAGACCAGAACACCGTTATGATCGTATTTCTGGATCACGGAAGAAAGCTGGACGATTGCTACAGCTTTTTGTTTACCAGCATCACCATTGCCACCATCGGATTCCTTCTGGCTGCTCTCGCCATTGTATTTTTTGCAAGGCTGATCGTGCGGCCCATTACCGAAAGCTACGAAAAGCAAAAGCGATTTATTACTGACGCGGGGCATGAGATCAAGACGCCGCTTACCATCATCAGGGCAAACGTGGATCTTTTGGAGATGGAAGCAGGCGAAAGCGAAAGCTTGGGCGAGATTAGAACGCAAAGTGAACGTCTGGCGGATCTCACCACCGATCTGGTTCATCTGGCGAGGATGGAGGAAACGGATCGAAAGCTTCAGATGGCGGAATTCCCTATTTCGGATACCACGGAGGAGGTCCTGGCTTCTTTCAAAAAGGTGATCCTTGCACAGAATAAAAGTCTAAGCACCGAGATCACCCCAATGCTGACCTTAAAGGGAGATTCCAAGTCGTATGGCCGTTTGGTCAACATTTTGATGGACAATGCGGTGAAGTATTCTCCCAAGGGAGGGAGCCTCTCCGTAAGCCTTACAAAGCACGGCAGAGGGGTATTGCTTACCGTAGAAAATGAAACGGTCAATCAGGTGGATTCAAAAAACTTTGAACATATCTTCGACCGCTTCTATCGGTTTGATTCTTCCAGAAATTCCGAAACCGGCGGTCACGGCATCGGGCTTTCTCTGGCCCAAGCCATCGTAACTGCCCACGGCGGAAAGATCACACCGTTTTCGGGGAAGGAAAACAGCTTTGGGATGAACGTTTATCTTCCGTAAATGAAAAGACAACGACTTCATTGCCGTTGTCTTTTTTGCTATAAGAGAGAAGCTACCGTGGGAAACAGCTCCACGGAACGCTTTAAGATCCCGTTCAGGTGAGCCAACAGGATCCCGTAATTGGTTACGGGAACTCCTGCCTCGGTGCAGATCTCCAGGCGGTGCTGCATCTCCCGTTCTGTAAGGGTGCACCCACCGCAATGGATCACCAGGCGATAGGAAGACAGATCGTCGGGAAACTCCGTTCCGGATACAAATCGGAAATCCGGCTCGATCCCAAGCTTTTTGCGAAGGAGCCCCGGAATCTTTACGGTGCCGATATCCTCGCACTGGCGGTGATGGGTACAGCCCTCTGCAATCAGGATCTTGTCTCCGTTTTTCAAAGCGCTAACGGTGGAAGCTCCCGCTGTCACCAAGGGGAGATCCCCTTTGTATCTCGCCATCAGAATGGAAAAGGAAGTAAGGGGGATGCTCTCCGGGACGATCTTACTTACGGTGGCGAACACCTGGCTGTCTGTAATCACCATACGAGGGGGCGTGGAAAGCTTTTGGAGCGTTGCTTCCAGCTCGGTATCCCTGCAAACCATGGCGGAGGCGCCGGATTCCAGAATATCCCGAATGGTCTGCTGTTGCGGGAGGATCAATCTACCCTTGGGTGCGGCCTTATCGATGGGAATTACGAGAATCGCTGTGTCGCCGGGGGCAAGAAGATCTGCAACGATTTTCCGCAAAGACGAGGAGGTACCTGCCATTTTGGCAACCCGTTCCTTCAGCTCGTGAATGCCCTTCCCTGTCTTGGCGCTGGTCAAAACGAAATTTTCCTGTTCTGCGATGGGTGGGTGAGGCAGATCGGATTTGCTGTAGGCGATGAGGTAAGGGATCTTCTTTTCTTTTGCGCTTTGCAGCAAGGTCAGCTCTTCTTCGCCCAAGGGGAGGGCGGCATCGGCGACGATGATGGCAAAATCGGTTTTGTGAAGCACTTGCATTGCTTTTTCAATGCGAAGCTTCCCAAGATCTCCCTCGTCGTCAATTCCGGGGGTATCGATGATCATTACAGGGCCGATGGGTAAAAGCTCCATGGCTTTATACACCGGGTCGGTGGTGGTTCCCTTTACTTCGGAAACGATGGAAAGGGATTGCCCGGTAAAGGCGTTCACAAGGCTGGACTTACCGGCGTTCCGCTTGCCGAAGAAGGCGATATGGAGACGTTCGCCTTTTGGGGTTTCGTTCATGCCTGCCATAAAACACCTCGTCAGAAGCGGAAGTCCCGCTGTCCTTCGGAAATTTTTTCCAGACGGTCCAGGACGATCTCGCGGACCTTTTCTTTTGGGATGGCCTCAAGCTCTTTTCGGATGAGGGCCTCGCCCACGGCCTTGGTCTCCGGTGCGGCGTAGTCCTCCAGATATTCCTTCAAGGTCATCAGAGCGTTGGGAAGACAGCAGTTGTGGATCTGCCCGGACTTGCAAAGTGCCATGAAGCGATCGCCCGTGCGGCCTTCGCGATAACAAGCTGTACAGAAGGAGGGTACGTGACCAAGCTCCATCAGCCAACGGACTACCTCGTCCAGGGTACGGCGGTCGGAAAGATCAAACTGGGAGGAATTCTCCTCCTCGGGCTCCGGCGTAACGTAGCCGCCTACGCTGGTACGGGAGCCGCCGGAGATCTGGGAAACGCCCAGCTCCAGCACTCTGGCTCTGGCCTTGGGAGACTCGCGGGTGGAAATGATCATACCGGTATAGGGAACGGCGACGCGGATACAAGCCACCAGCTTTGCGAAGGTGTCCTCGGAAATACCGTTATCGAAAGCACCGGGATCGATATCGTCCGCAGGGCAAATGCGAGGAACACTGATGGTATGAGGGCCGACGCCGAAGACGGCCTCCAGATGCTCAGCGTGCATCAAAAGACCTGCAAATTCGTAGCGGTACAGCTCAAGGCCAAAGAGAACGCCGAGGCCTACGTCGTCGATACCGCCCTGCATGGCTCTGTCGTGAGCCTCGGTGTGGTATGCGTAATTGCTCTTGGGGCCGGTGGGGTGAAGCTTTTCGTAGCTTTCCTTGTGATAGGTCTCCTGGAACAGGATATAGGTACCGATGCCGGCATCCTTCAGCTTGCGGTAATTCTCCACGGTGGTGGCGGCAATGTTCACGTTGACACGGCGGATGGCACCGTTTTTATGCTTGATGGAATAGATGGTCTTGATGGATTCCAGGATATATTCCAAGGGATTGTGTACGGGATCCTCGCCGGCTTCCAAAGCCAGACGTTTATGACCCATATCCTGCAAAGCAATGACCTCCGCTTTGATCTCCTCCTGGGTCAGCTTCTTTCTGGCGATGCGCTTATTTTTCATATGGTAAGGACAATATACGCATCCGTTGACGCAGTAATTGGACAGATACAGGGGAGCAAACATGACGATACGATTGCCGTAGAATTCCTGTTTGATCTTCTTGGCAAGGGCGTACACCTCTTGGTTCTTGTCCTCCAGCTCGCAGGCAAGGAGAACGGAGGCTTCTCTGTGGGAAAGCCCTTTGTACTGTTTAGCCTTTTCGATGATGGCGGAGATCAGCTCTTCGTCGGTCTTGTGGGCGTCGGCATAGGCGAGGGTCTCCAGGATCTCTTCGTGATCGATGAATTCTTCCGCCTTCATGGATTTGGGATTATACATAGTCGGTTTCATTCCTTTCGTGATCGTTTGGATATATGGTCTCCCCGATGGGTGACCACGCGGTATCCGATGGACTCCATACGGGAGGAAAGCTCCGACAGCGCACGGGCAGATTCCGCACCTGTGTGAAGCTTATTGTTATAAAGGGTGTATTTGTCCCGCACGTCCTCGGGAGAAAGATTGGGCATACAGACGTTGGCACCCGCCAGGATCCCCAGCTCTCTTCCTGTGGGATGGATACTTCCCAGAGCGGTTGTTGCCGGAAGAAGCACATCGGGTAAGAGCAATCTGGTCAAGGCCACCATGGTGAGGGTGAGTTCAAGAGTTCCGCCGGGCTGATGGGCAAACGGAGTATCCTTGTGCGGGATAAAGGGGCCGATGCCAACCATGTGGGGCTTGAATTCCTTTAAGAACGCAAGATCTTTTGCCAGATGATCGGGGGTTTGGAAGGGAGACCCTACCATAAAGCCACACCCCACCTGATAATCCAGCTCCTTCAGATCGTACAAGCAACGGATGCGGTTCGCAAGGGTGAGATTTTTCGGGTGGAGCATTCCATAGTGAGTAGCGTCCGCCGTTTCGTGGCGTAGCAAGTAACGGTCTGCGCCGGCATCCTTCCAAAGACGATATACCTCCTTGGAATACTCTCCCACGGAAAGGGTGACGGCACATTCCGGATATCGCTCTTTGATGGACGAAACCAAGGAAGCGATCTGAATCGGCGTGTACCCCACGTCTTCTCCGCCCTGCAAAACGAAGGTGCGATAGCCCGTTTGGTAGCCGTCCTCACAGCAAGAAAGGATCTGCTCGGGAGTCAGGCGGTACCGCTCCACGAGAGTATTGCCGGCGCGGATGCCGCAATACAGGCAGTTGTTCCTGCAATGGTTGGTGAATTCGATGAGACCTCTCACGTAGACGTCGTTCCCGTAATGGAGCTTGCGTACCTCGGAGGCGGCTTCGAACAGTTCCTTGCGAAAGGCTTCGTCATGGATAGAAATGATCCCGACCAGTTCCGAGGAAGTCAAAAGCTCTCCTTTTTTCAGGCGTTCCAAACAAGCTTTCACGTTTTTGCCTCTCCCACTTTAGAATACAGGGCTTTTGCGGTGACCCCCTTCAGCATGCCGGCCTACCCGGTCCAAGAGCTGATAA
>JAFXBC010000052.1 GCA_017516825.1 Clostridia bacterium
AAAACCGATTTGTTGCCATTGTTGCCATGGGAGAATATGTTGTTTGTTCAGCTTTGCCGTTTCGTGTTTGTAGGGGCTGACGTCTCGCCGCCGCGGGCGGCATCGGCAGCCCACATAAAAATGCGCGGAAAAGAAACCGCCGGTCACATTCCCGTCTTTTTTGTATATAGCACAAAAAACGGGACGCCGTGGACGTCGTCCCCTACAAACCCGCAACAAACGTTGATCGAAACAATACTCCGGATCACGCAATAGGGAAAGACGAAAACCGATTTGTTGCCATTCTTGCCATGGGAGAATATGTTGTTTGTTCAGCTTTGCCGTTTCGTGTTTGTAGGGGCTGACGTCTCGCCGCCGCGGGCGGCATCGGCAGCCCACATAAAAATGCTCGGGGAAGAAACCGCCGGTCACATTCCCGTCCTTTTTTGCATATAGCACGAAAAATGGGACGCCGCGGACGTCGTCCCCTACAAACCCGCAACAAACGTTGATCGAAACAATACTCCGGGTCACGCAATAGGGAAAGGCGAAAACCGATTTGTTGCCATTCTTGCTACGGGAGAATATGTTGTTTATTCAGCTTTGCCGTTTCGTGTTTGTAGGGGCTGACGTCTCGCCGCCGCGGGCGGCATCGGCAGCCCACATAAAAATGCTCGGGAAAGAAACCACCGGTCACATTCCCGTCCTTTTTTGCATATAGTAACAACAAGGGAAAGGAGCGGATACACATTGGCAGAGAGCAGAGGAACATTGGAAGTCACCGTTCTGACGGCGGACGGGGGGATCTTAGAGGGGGCGACTGTGATCCTGACGGGAGGCTCCCGCGGCTCCATGACGGAGATCAGCAACGGGGCGGGATTTGCCTCCTTCTCCATACCCACGGGTTCTACGGTGAGCAGTCAGACCCCCAACCCCAGGGAACGGCCTTACGTGACGGTGGATCTGCGGATCGTGATCCGCGGGTACATCACGGTGAGCATCATTGGGGAGCAGATCTTCCCAAACCGTACCACCAAGCAGACCGTTCGCATGGAGGTGTTGACAGCCACTCCCAACGAACTGGAAAAGATCATCATCATCCCGGAGCACAAATTGTACACCAACCGTGCCGACGTGCGGCTTCCCGAGGAGGACGCCCTGCCTGCGGCTGTTACGGAAATACCCCGCAAGGTGATCGTACCGGAAAACATACGGGTCCACTTGGGCCCTCCCGGTGCCAACGTGCGTACGGTGACGGTGCCCTTCATCGACTATATCAAAAACGTGGCCAGCAGTGAGATCTACCCCACCTGGCCCACCAATTCTTTGATCGCCAACGTCATCGCCCAGGTGTCCCTGACACTGAACCGCCTGTATACCGAGTGGTACCCCTCCCAAGGGTACGCCTTCGACATCACCAGCTCCACCGCCTACGACCAGTATTACGTTCACGAGCGAGGGATCTTTGAAACCATCGACACAGTGGTGGACGGGTATTTCACCAATTACGTCGCCGTTCAGCGGCGGCTGGAGCCCTTGTTTGCGGAATATTGCGATGGTGCAACTACCACCTGCGACGGCATGAGTCAATGGGGTACGGTGTCCCTGGCGCGGAAGAACTACACCCCCTTGCAGATCCTGCAGTACTACTACGGCAACGAGATCGAGCTGCGCACCGCGCAGGTGCAGGAGGTCTCCCCCGAATCCTTCCCCGGGGAATTGGAGACGGGAGACGTTTCCGAAGGAGTGCTTCGCTTGCAGAATCGGCTGAACCGCATCGCCATCGCATTCCCCGCCATCCCCTTCGTCCTGCCTGCGGACGGGCGGTTCGGAGAGGCCACCGCCTTGGCGGTGAGGGGCTTCCAACGGCTGTTCCGCCTTGCAGAAACGGGGAAGGTGGATCGGGAGACCTGGTACCGTATCCAATATATTTACACCGCCGTAAAAAAGCTGGCGGAGCTGGGAAGCGAAGGGGAGTTCCCCCAAACGGACACCTTCCCGGGGCGGGTACTGCAACGGGGAAGCCGGGGCACGGAGGTGCTGAGGATCCAGCGGTATTTGCAGTACATCTCCCGTGAACTGGGGGAGAACGTGATCCCGGCGGTGGAGATCGACGGCGTGTACGGAGACGAGACCTCCGCTACGGTACAGCAATTCCAGAACTACTACGGTCTGGTGCCTACGGGAACGGTGAACGAGGCCACCTGGAACGCCATCGTCACTTCCTTTCTTGCC
Organism: Clostridia bacterium; assembly: GCA_017516825.1. Classification (GTDB taxonomy): domain Bacteria; phylum Bacillota; class Clostridia; order Oscillospirales; family CAG-382; genus Coliplasma. Next base: position 2,215 of record JAFXBC010000052.1, read on the forward strand.
CTGGGCGGGGGAGAGACGGATTCTCTGCGCCCCTACCCCGGGACGCCTCTGCGGAGAGGCTCTGCGGGCGAGGACGTCCGCTGGCTGCAGACCATGCTGAACGCGGTGTCCACCGTGGATCTGGATATGCCCATGCTGGCGGTGGACGGGGTCTTTGGCCCTGCCACGGAAGCAAACGTCCGTCGGTATCAGCGGAATTATGGGCTGGCGGAAGACGGCATCGCAGGTCCCTTGACCTGGGAATCCCTGACAAAAGAATACGCCCGTATTACGGGCGCATCGTAAGCAATAGGAACGTCAAATGAGGATCCCGCCGCCGGGGCCTTCGTGAGGCGGCTGGCTTTTGGGCTCCTTCTTGGCTTTTTCGATCTCGTCCTTCATGATGGCAACGAAGGCGTCGTTGGGCTCGAATTCGATCACGGCCCGCTTGCCTGCAAACCCCACCACGAAAAACCAATGCTTTCCTCCAAGGTTTTGAGAGTAGTTGAAGAAGGTGTTATAGTTCTTGTCGTAGCCCTTGGCCTTGTACTCCTCCTTGGTGACCAGATCGATGGTCTCCGCCAGATCCAGGGAGCCCTGATCCGTGCGCTTGTTGCCTACGATCTTGGTGATGATGAAGGTGCCGTCTGCCAGGGTATACTCCATCTCCGTCATGGTGAAGCGGATGATGATATAGATGGCGATGGCGACGATAAACATGGCGGCCAGGTTGATCACGCCCTTGTATTCCTCCCACAGGATGCCGAGGGCAAAGGCACCGATGGTGAGGAGCACGCTGCCGATCATCAGCAGGGCAACCTGCCTGGGGTTCCGTTCGGGTTTGCATTTATACATGGAGGACGCTTCCTTTCACAGTTATTTGGGAGGTTTTTGATATGAGAAACGATTACGGTATGGATTTTGACCCCGCGGCATTGTCCCGCCTGAACGACCGTCAGTTGGGAGATCTGGTGACACAGATCGCCTCCGCCGTGGGGGCGGATCCTCGCAAGACGGCGGTGCTTTTGGGGAATATGGACGGCCTGCGGGAGAGCTTGAAGGATCTCACGCCCCAGCAGGCAAAACAGCTTCTGGACCGCGCGGGAGAAGAAAAGAGCCGTGAGATCTACGACCTCATCCGAAAGAAGGGAAGATAAACGCTATGGACGATAGCTTCAACGAAAAGCTGAAGGCGGTGTTGGCGGATCCGGAGGCCTTGGCCAAGATCACCTCCATCGCCGCCTCCCTTGGCGGGGGAGGGGAGGAGGCGCCAAGTCTGCCTGCAAGCACGCCACAGCCTGCTTTTTCGCCAAGACAGACGGCAAAGGATCCCAGACTGGACTTGCTGTTCGCCCTGCGCCCTTTGGTGGGGGAGGGCAAGAAAAAACGCATTGACGACTTGATGCAGATCGCCACGGTGGCCTCCCTGTTGGGAAGCTTCGGAAACCGTGGGGAAAGGAGTTGATCTTCCGTGTACAGCCGTGAAATGGGCGGGATCCAAAGCGACGGACAGCTTTACGGGATGAACCGCCCCGCTCCCGTTCCGGAGCGGGAAGAGCCTGCCGCCGAGACCTTCCGTGAACAAAAGCCCTGCAAGGACGAACCGAAGCGGAAGGGGCTTTTGGATCTTTCCTTTCTGCACGATCTGAAAATAGAGGACTTGTTGCTCATCGCCATCGGATTTTTGTTGCTCACCGATGGGGACGGGGAAAACAACGACTTATTGATCATCCTGGTGGCTCTCCTGCTCCTGATGTGAGCGGGCGTATAAGAACTCGATGAATTCCTCCACCGTACGGCGATCCTTGGCGGGCAGGGAACGGAAGCGGTCGTACACCGTTTCCTCCCCCTTCTTGCCGGCGGGAGAGACCTCGGAATGCCCCAGCCCTGCGGCAAACATCAGATCCTCCAGATCCACGTCGCCGAAGGCGTTGGCGGTGATCTTGCGGATCAGCTTGGGGCGGGGCGGGTTTTCCTGCTCCATGGCCGCCAGCTTCCGCATTTGTACGTAACTGATATCGCACTCCGCGGCGAACTGCCGCCAGGAGCGCACCCCCTTCGCCTGCTCTAACAGCATGGCGAAGATTTTTTTGTTCCAACGGGTATTTTCTGCCATAAGGACTCCTGTCAAAATGTTTCCTGCTCTCAAGTGCGTGCAGCGCTTGTCAGCGCCGCGCCAAAGGAACATTATACAATTAAAAATGCGTCGCGAGCCCGCATTCATTGCGGGCGGAAGACACCGACTCTCAAGTGCGTGCGGAGCACGTCAGCGCCGCGCCGATGACCGTGCCGTAGGTAGACAGCTCGGGGATGATGAAATGCATCCCGAACATACGGTTCAACTGCTCAAAGGTGACGTGGGCGTGGGGAAGGCCCGCCAGGTTACCGATGAGGACGATCTCCTTCAGCTCCTTCTGCCGTGCGGCGAACACCGCCAGCATACCGATGGTCTCGTACACCATGTTGAAGATCCCCAACGCGATATCCTCCCGGGTGGCCAGGTCGGAGACCTTGCCGAAGTTGGCGGCGGTGGCGCTGTCGGAAAGGATGGAGTTGATGGCGGACTTGGAAATATCGTTGATCCGCAGGTCGATCTTGGAAAGATCCCCTTCTTCTGCCAGCACGGCGATCTGCTCCGGCTCGGACATGCCCAAAAGCTTTTTGGAAAGCCCCATGAGGGTGCCGCCGCCTACACCGGTGCCGCCCAGGTACTCACTGCCCTTTTCGTCGGCGTAAACGTAAGCGGTGCCCGTGCCCATGCTGACGATGACCGCACGGTTCAATCCCGAAAGATACAGCCCGCCCTTGGCGTTGGCGGTAAACTCCTCCACGCGGACGGTCTTCAGCCCGTAGATGGATTCCTCCACGAAGGCACTGCCCACCCCGGTGATATGCACCTCGCTGATGTCCGCAAGGGCGATGCCGTGGCAGGAGGTAAACTTGCCGAAGGCGCCGTAAACGGAGGCGATGGGATCCGTGGCCCGCACCATCAGGGGCTGTAACAGCTTGTCCCCGTCAAAACCCACGATCTTGGTGGTACTGCCGCCGATATCAATTCCGATGATAATGCTCATAAAAACGCCTCCGGTGAAGTTCTCTCCCTCTATTGTAGCACTATTTTTGCAAATAGTCAAATTATTTTTTCTCTTTTTTTGAAATATCACTTCCCAATCGGTAAAAAATGTGGTACAATAAGTAGAGAAACTGTAAACGGGAGGGTATGTGCATGGAGCTTTCACGGTCGCTGGCACCGGAACGGGCAGATTTTCTGCGGCGATTGCAAAACGGCACCTGCTCTCACGGGTTTATCGTGGAAGGGCCCAAGGGCTCCGGCAAGCGGGAATTTGCTCTTTGGTGCGCCTCCGCCTTGCTTTGCCAATCGGAAAACAAGCCCTGCGGACTCTGCCGCTCTTGCCGTATGGTACAGGGCGGACATCACCCCGACGTGCATTTTTACGGGGAAGGGGACAAGGCTATCTCCGTGGACGAGGTGCGCGGCTTGATCAAGGAGACGGGCTGGATCCCCACCGACGGGGAAAAGAACGTGTTTATCCTTGCCAACGCCCAGCGGATGCAGCCCCCTGCCCAGAACGCGCTGTTGAAGGTGTTTGAGGAGCCCCCTGCGGGAGTGGTGATCTTTTTGCTTACCGATTCCCGCCGCAGCTTGTTGCCCACCGTCCGTTCCCGCGGGCAGACGGTTCGGCTGTCCCCCATGGAGCCCAAGGCCCTGGAGGCCCGCTTGAAGCTGATGTTCCCCAGAGTTTCTCACGAGGAGCTTGCCGCCGCCGTGACCTATTCCAGAGGAAGTCTGGGAGAGGCAGAGGCCTTCCTGAAGCGGGACGCGGTGATGCGGAGAGAGAATGCCAAGGAATGGCTTTCCGTGGCGTTGGACGGGGATAAGTACCGTCTCATCGGCCTGCTGACCGCCTCCAAGCATAAGCGGGACACCCTGTTGCCCTTGCTGGACGCTTTCCTGCAATTGCTTTCCGACCTGCTTTTGGTAAAAAGCGGGGGAAAGGCCGTCCTGCTTACCGACGAGGATCTGGAGTTTTACGGCGCAAGAGCCACCAAGCGCGTCATCGCCGCCATGTGCGACGTGACGGTGAACTGTCGGGAAAGCCTGGAATCCAACGGCAACGTCACCGCCGTGATGACCCGCCTGGCTACGGGACTTTGGTCGGCGGCCAACGAACGAGCTTAATACATCGAGATAGATACAAAAAGGAAGATCACATGGAAGAAAAGAAGATCAAGGATATGACCGGCAACCGCGAGGAGAAGATCGCCTCCAAAAAGCCGGTGAAGGATGCGCCTGCAGGGAATGCTCCCAGAGCGCCCAAGCGCCCCTTCGTGCGGGTGGCTTATCCCGGTGCGGATATGACCGAACACATCAGCAAAAAGGCGGAGCCTGCCGCCGAGCATACGCCCGCAGGGGAGAAGGCCGAGAAGCATCCTCCCAAGCAGGACAGACGGGAAAAGCAAGTTGCCAAGGGCCACGGCAAGAGCCGCAAGGGCGACCGTCCCGAACGGAAGGAGCATCTCCGGGTAGAGGAGGCAAAGCCTTCCCAGGAAAAGAAGGCACAGCCCGCCCAGGAGCCCAAGGCCGAGAACCAGCCAAAGGAGCAGAACAACAAGCGGAAGCACGACCGCAAGGAACGTCGTCCCGACAAGAAGCACGACCGTAAGGCCCGTCCCGCAGAGGAGCTGATCCCCCAGGCGGTGGAAAAGCCCGCCAAGGAAAAGCAAAAAGAGCCCCGCAAGGGCGAGCAGAAGGGAAAGACCCCCGCTCCCCGCAAAGCCCAGGGAGAACGGGTGGTGCTGGAACGCGCCACGCCTCCCGCAGAAAAGGCTGTGGAGGAATTTACCGACGAGCAATTGCGTGCCGACGGGCTGTTGTTTACCCTGGACGAGGAGCCTGTGGCGAAGGCAGAGCCTGTTTCCGAGGCAGAGCCCGAGGAGCCCAAGGAGGGCTTTGAGGTGGTGGGCATCCGTTTCCGCGGCGCAGGGAAGACCTACTATTTCTCTCCCGCAGGGATCACCTTTGCCGAGGGAGACCACGCCATTGTGGAGACCGTCCGCGGCGTGGAATACGGCGACGTCCTCATGGGCAACCGCACGGTGTCCGCCAACGAGGTGGTACAGCCCTTGAAGCCCGTTCTGCGTAAGGCCTCCGAGGGGGATACCGCTCACTACCTTGCCAACCGTGAGTTAGAGGAGGCGGCCAAGCCCGTCTTCTTGGAAAAAGTCAAGAAAAACAAGCTGGAAATGCAGCTTGTGGACGTGGAATACACCTTCGACAACACCAAGCTGTGTTTCTACTTCACCGCAGAGGGCAGAGTGGATTTCCGCGAGCTGGTAAAAGACCTGGCCTCCGTGTTCCGTACCCGTATCGAGCTTCGCCAGATCGGCGTGCGGGATGAAGCCCGTATGTTCGGCGGGCTGGGCGTTTGCGGCAGACCCTTCTGCTGTAAGAGCTTCCTTGCGGATTTCGTGCAGGTCTCCATTAAGATGGCCAAGGAGCAGAACCTTTCTCTGGCGTCCTCTAAGATCAGCGGCTCCTGCGGCAGATTGATGTGCTGTCTCCGCTACGAGCAGGATACCTACGAGCGTGAAAACGCCGCCATGCCCCGGGTGAACAGCACCGTGGATACCCCCAAGGGCAAGGCCACCGTGCTGGAAAGCAACTTCTTGACCAAAAAGGTGAAGGTGCTTACCCTGGAGGATAACACCATCCGCTTCTTCGCTCCCGAGGAGGTGCAGTTCTTGGCACCCCCGCCCAAAAAGAGCGCCAAGGAAACGGAAGAGATCGACCCCGAATTGGCAAAGCTTGAATAAAAAAGCAAACCGACTGCAGAAAATGCAGTCGGTTTTTGCGTAATCAAAAAAACATATGCTCCACAAATGCGTCGTTGAAGTCTGCACTGCCGCCCAGCTCCACGTGGATGGAGGAAGCGGCGAGGGAGTTGCACTTCTCCCTCGGGGCAGGGTCACCAAGGAGCATACAGGCCCCTTGCAGGGCGGCGTTCCCCAGGGGGATTATCTTCCCCAAAAAGGAACGGGGAAGGAGACCGATCTTCACAGCACTTTCCGGGGAAAGATGGGTTCCGAAGCCACCCGCCAGATACACGTCGGCAATTTCCCGCTCCTTCACCCCGGCACGGGCGAGCAAGATCTCGATTCCCGCGGCGATGGCGGCTTTTGCCAGCTGCAGGGCGCGGACATCCTTTTGGGTCAGGGTGACGTCCCCCGCAATAGGCAGGAAGTCCCCGTCCATGGCCCCGGTCTCGTCCAGCTCCTCTGATTCCAAAAAGCAAGCCACCGCATCCAAAAGTCCCGAGCCGCAGATCCCGACGGCAGGCAGGTCTCCCACGGTGTGGGCGTACAGCTTGCCGTTTGCCATCCAAAGGCGATCCACCGCACCGGGAATATAGCCGCACCCGCGGGAGATCTCTGCTCCCTCAAAGGCAGGGCCTGCCGCCGTGGAGGTGACGTACAGCTTGCCGTCTTTCCACAAAGCGATCTCCCCGTTGGTGCCCACGTCGCACAGCAGGGCGGTTTCTTCTTTTTCGCACATCCCCGATGCCAGCAGGGCGCAGGTAATGTCCGCCCCCACGAAAGCGTTCATGCAGGAGGGCAGGTAGGCAGGCTTGCCAAACAGCTCCCACGTCTCCCCAAACAAGGTTTCCGACCGAAAGGGAAAGGTGGCGATGGAAGCGGGGGATCTGCCCGTGAGCAGATACAGCATGGCAGTATTCCCCGTGACCGCGAAGGAAACGATGTCTTCTTTTTCGATCCCGCCCGCTTGGCAGGCGGCGGCGAGCAGGGTATCCATACGATCCAAGATTGCGTTTTGCAGTTCTTCCCCTTTTCCCTTCAAGGCGGCGTCGATCCTGCCGATGACGTCGGCGGCGTACACCCGCTGAGGGTTCAGCCCGGAGGCCTCTCCCAGGAGAGAACCGTCTTCTCCGAACACCTTCAAGGCAACCGTGGTGGTGCCGATGTCGATGGCGGCGGAGATCCCCTGCAAGGGCGTATCCGGACGGTAGTCCGTGCCCTCCACCCGTGCGAAGGGTGCGTCCTCCCGTAAGGGCGCGCCCCAAGCCTCTCCCAGAAGGACGGCCTGGCAGGCCAAACGGCATCCCGCCTTTTTCTCGGCCTCGTTAGGCGCGGAAACGGCACCCTCCAGCACCACGGCGCACTTTCCGCAGGTGCCTTTGCCGCCGCAGGGAGCGGGGAAGGGGATGCCCTGCTCCCGCAGAAGGTCTGCCACCTTGGGGGTGCCTTCAAAGAGAAGGGTATATTCTTTTTGCGCGGTCTTCCAATGCAATACAGGCATATCAGTCAAACAGCACCATCCCGAAGAAGGTGACGGTGTTCTTTCCGTTGTTGTAGGGTAAGGCGGTATCCTTTACGGTGTTGTAGACGTCGATACAGCAGGCCTCCATGGAAAGCAAGGCTTCTCTCGGATTGCGGCAGGGAAGTCCCTCCACCTTGGCGCAGGGCTTGCACAGACGGCAACCGCCCGCGCCCAACACCAAAAATCTGCCTTCCTCCGTCTCCCGCAGACGAGCGCGGAGCTTACGGACCAATTTGTTCAATTCCAGCCCCGCCAAGCTCATGGTCTCCATGTCAAAGGGGTCGTCCAAAGGAGTGACGGTCTGGAGAACCAGGGCGTGAGAATAGCCGTGTACCATCGTCATTAATTCCTCCGGCGTCCCCACGTCCGGCGGGCACATATGGCACTTGCCGTAAATGCGGCATTCCCCGGAGGCGCAGGCATCCCGAAAAACGGGGTTGGTAACGATGCGGTCTCCCGAGATGAGTTCCGCTCTCGCAGCACCGCATTCCAGGGCCAGGGCTCTTAAGCGTTCCCCGTTCATGACAGCGCCTCGAAAAAGGCGTGGATATTCTCCCACTTGACGTGGGCGGGGATGTCACACCCCGAGGAGGGCAGGAAGTTGGGGTAGTCCTTGCAATCCTCCAACAGCTCCGCCACGGCTTGCTTCATCTCGTCGGGAGTGCCTGCGGAGAATTTGGAGACCGGGTCGATATTCCCCATGCAAAGGATGTCTGCGGGGGCTTTTTTCAGCATTTCCTTCATGGGAACGGCGTTGCCGAAATGGTAAGCCGCGGCTCCCTGGGTGAACAAGGACTGTGCCATGTGAAGGATGCTGTTCCCGCAATTGTGGTAAATGATAGCGAACTCCTCCGTCTGGACGGCGGAGATCAGCTTGGTAACGTAGGGGATGGAAAATTTTTCTGCCAGGTCGGGGCTTAAGATCCCCGTCAAGGGCTCCGCCATCATCACCCCAACCGCTCCCGCTTCCCCCAGGGCTTTGGCGTAGGAGATGAGGAAGGCGGTGGTCTTTTCCATAACGGCGTGCACCGTTTCCGGCTCGTCGTAGCAGGTGTAGAGGATCTCGGTGACGTCCATCAGCCTGCCTGCCAGAGAGAAGGGGCCGATCATCCCCGCGATCACGGGCTTGTCTGTGATTCGTTCTGCCGCCAGGCGCACTGTTTCCAGGGCGTGAGGGATCCTCCCTGCGGTGAGGGCAGGGATCTCCAAGGCTTCGGCTTCCTCCGGGGAAGATACCAATTGCCCCGTTACGGCAGGAACCTCCATGGGGGCAAACCGGACGGTCGCCCCGAAGGCCTCTGCCTCCAAGGAAAGATCCATCGGGCTGACGGCGGCAAGGGTTGCGGTGTTATTCGCTACGTACACCATGGCCTCGGCGGCAAGGGTTGTATCCTTGCACATTTCCTCCACGGTGATGCCTGACTTTTGTACGGCGGGGAAGGACAGAATGGGCAATCCGCCCCGCTTTCCCCAAAGATAGTCCTTGATATTCATATCCTTATGCTTTGCAGAAGGCCAGCGCCATATCAGCGGCGGAAGCGGCGTCCTCGGTGTAGGCGTCCGCGCCGATCTGCTTGCAGAATTCCTCGGTAACGGGGGCGCCGCCGATCATGATCTTCACCTGCTGGCGGATCCCTTTTTCCCCGGCAAGGGAAACTACCTCCCCCATCACGTCCATGGTGGTGGTAAGCAATGCGGAACAGCAGATCACCTTGCAGTTTTCTGCAATGGCGGTTTCCACAAAGGTTTCGGCGGAGACGTCCGTCCCCAGATCCACCACCTCAAGGCCCTTGCTTTCCAGCATCATCTTCACCAAATTCTTGCCGATGTCGTGAAGGTCGCCCTTCACCGTGCCGATACACACCTTGCCCGCAGAGGGGATCCCCTCCTTCACCAGCAAAGGCTTCAAAAGTGCCGCACCCATGTTCATGGCACGGGCAGCCACCAGCACCTCGGGGACGAAGATGGTGCCTTCCTTGAACTTCTTGCCGATGACGTCCATGCCTGCCAGCAGGCCGTCGTTCAGAATGACCTCGGGCGCAAGTCCTTGGTCGATGGCAGACTGCACCAGCTCCTTGACGAGCTTGGCCTTGCCTGCCTGCAATTGCAGAGAGATATCCTGTAAGATCATAATCAAATGCCTCCGGCTTTATTTGATACGGGGAAGCAGCTCTGCGGGGTATTCCGGAACGGCTCCCAATTGGGTGACTACGTAATCGCTGAGAGCGGTAGCTCTGGCCAGACAGGTCTCCGTGTCGGCGCCGACGAGCAGGTTGTAAACGTAGCAGGCGGAGAAGGAATCCCCTGCGCCTACGGTGGAGATCGCCTTACTGCCGGGCTTGGGAGAATACAGAATACGGTCTTCTCCTGTGAGGTAGACGAAGGAACCGTCCTTGTCCAGGGTCACTAAGATCTGCTTCAGCTTGGGGTATTCCGCCGCCAGAGCGCGGCACATGGCTACGCAGAGATCCTCTCCCGTAATGCTCAAGGCTTCTGCCAGCACGGCGGATTCCTCGCGGCTGAACTTCAAAACCGTGGTGTAGGGCAGTACGGTACGCAACAGTTCTGCAGACCAATCCTTGCCGCGGATGTTCACGTCAAAGAAGACCTCCTTTGCTTCCACCTCCGCCAACAGCCTTTTCAGAGTGGCGAAGGAAGCCTCCATACGGGAGGCCAGGGTTCCGCAGTATAAAGCGTCCACGGATTTGGGAAGCTCTGCGGGGAAGGGGATATGGTCGTAGGCCACGTCCCGCTTCAGATCGTAGGAGGGGGTGCCGTTTTCCAAGGTCACCTTGCAAAAGCCGGTGACGTGATCCCCGAGGCGGGCGGTGTAAACGTCCGTCATGCCCATGGCGCGGACCTGCTCTGCGGCGGCATCACCCAGATCATCCTGCCCCACGGCAGAAACGAAGGCCACCTCCGCTCCCAGCTTGCTGAGATGGGCGGCAAAATTAAAGGGGGCGCCCCCGATCACACGGGAATCGGGGAACAGATCCCAAAGCACTTCTCCAAAGGATAAAACGGTAGGCTTGCTCATAAAAAAGCTCCTTTTTTCTTGATGGCTTCATAGTAGCATATTTTTATTTGCTTGTCAATTTCCAAACGATTTTTTCATTGACTTTTTTTGGGTTTTGGGGTATAGTATAGGTAGCAATCTAAAAAGGAAGAACGTTTTATGACCACAGGAACGCGTGATAAAAAAAGAGCTGTTCGATACGGGCTGAAAAAGCTTTTCATGACCACGGTGGGGGCGGTACTGTATGCCGTCAGCATTGGTTTGTTTTGGATCCCAACCATCTTTCCGCCGGCGGCGTGACGGGTATTGCCCAGATCGTCAGCGAATATCTCCCCCTCGGGACGGGTACCCTTTCCCTGTTGATGAACATTCCCATCATGTTTCTGGGAATGTGGAAGTTCGGCTGGCGGTTCTTCGCTCTCACGGGCTACGCGCTGGTGCTGTCTGCGCCGCTGATCGACGTCTTCGTGGCCCATCCTCTGACCAACGATCCCGTTCTTGCCGCTTTGGCAGGGGGCGCTTTGCTGGGTGTGGGCATGGGTATTCTGTTCCGTGCAGGCTCCTCCTCCGGCGGCGTGGACATTATCACCAAGGTGATCCGCTTGCGCTTCCCTCACGTGAAGACGGGGGTGATCTTCTTTATTCTGGACGCCATCATCATCGGTGCTTCCGCGCTGGTCTTCGGCAACCTGGACATCGGTCTGTACGCCACCATCGGCATTCTGATTACCACCTTCGTGATGAACTACGTGCTGTACGGCTCGGATGAAGCTCGTATGGTATATATCATCAGCAACGAGCCCCAAAAGATCGCCAACCTGCTGTTGGAGCAGTTGAATATGGGCGGTACTTTCTTGAACGGCTACGGTGCTTACACCGGCAAGGAGAAAAAGGTACTGATGTGCGTTATGCGGCCCAAGCAGCTTCCCGCCGCCCGGGAGGTGGCCGCCTCCGTGGATCCGAACGCCTTCCTGATCGTGGCGGGCGTTTCCGCCGTGTTTGGCGAAGGCTTCAAGGCTCATAACGCCGAGGAGCTGTAAATTGCTTGCCGCAGAATTGCTCCGCCTGCCCTCGGTTTATGAGCGGCTGAAACAAAGCGGCCTGCCCGTGTACCTGTACGGCACGGGGGATGGGGCGGATAAGATCCTGGACGACCTGACGGCGGAAGGCGTTTCCATCCGCGGGGTGTTCGCTTCCGACAGCTTCGTGCGGGAACGTACCTTTCGGGGGTTTCCCGTGGAATCCCTGGCGGATGTAGAAGCGAGAGAGGGCTGTATCGCCGCCGTGCTTTGCTTTGGCTTGGAGGGGGAAGAGGCCTTCGAATTTCTGCGCCCCATCACCAAAAAGCATTTCCTGGTGTCTCCCGCCCTACCTGTATACGGCGGGGGAAAATTGGATCACGCTCTGGTGGAAGTGTGTGCCGAGGATGTCGACCGTATCCATGATTGGCTGGCAGACGACTTATCCAAGGAGCTTTACCGCCGTGTTTTGGCCTACCATCTCACGGGGGATCTTACCTATCTGGAATACCCCGGGGAAAGCAATCAAGCCCCGGATGCATACTATGCCCATTCCCTCACCCACTTGGACGTGGGCGCTTACGACGGGGACACGGCGCTGGAATACCTGGCAAGCAATCCCCATTGTCAAAAGATCCTGGCCTTTGAACCCAACCCTCAGACCTTCCGCAAGCTGCAGAAGAACACGGATCCCGCCCGGGTGGAGTGCATCCTCGCCGCCTGCGGAGCAAAGGACGGCTTCGCTTCCCGATCCGGGAGCGGCAGAGGCTCTCGGCTGGAGATGGGAGCGGGGGAGGTTTCCGTTCGTGCCTTGGACAGCGTTTGCGGCTATCCTTATATCCATTCCCGGGGGATCCCCGTGGGGAGCTTGAAGATCGACGCAGAGGGGGAGGATCTCCCCGTTTTGCAGGGAGCGGCAAATCTGATCACCGCCTGCAGGCCCGTTCTTTGCGTTTCCGCCTACCATCGGGCGGAGGATCTCATCCGCTTGCCCTTGGTGATGAAGCGTCTGGATTATCAAAGCAAGCTGTATTTTCGCAAAAAGCCTTACGTCCCCGCGTGGGACACGGTTTTCTATCTCGTTCCCAATAAGGAGGATACATGATGAACACCATTCCCAGAGCCCAGCATCCCCGCCCTCAATGGAAGCGGGAAAGCTGGCAGAACTTAAACGGCACTTGGCAGTTTGAAATAGACAACGGCAGATCCGGTATTGCAAGAGGTTACTCTGCAAAGGAGCACGCCTTGGCAGGGGAGATCACCGTGCCCTTCTGCCCTCAAAGCAAGCTTTCCGGGGTGGAGTACAAGGATTTCATTCTGGGGGCCTGGTACCGCCGCACCGTGGAGATCACGGAAGAACAGTTGGCGGGGAGAGTGGTTTTGCACTTTGGCGCTGTGGATCACGATTGCGTGCTGTTCGTAAACGGAAATCGGGTGGGCGCTCACGGGGGCGGCTACGTGGCCTTTTCCTTTGAGATCACCCCCTATCTGACCCCGGGGGAGAATATTCTCACCCTGTACGTCACCGACGACGAGCGGGATCCCATGATCCCCCGCGGCAAGCAAAGCGAGGAATACCATTCCCACGGCTGTGATTATACCCGTACCACAGGCATCTGGCAGACGGTGTGGCTGGAGTTTACCCCCAAGTCCTACCTGGCAGAGGCCCACTATTACCCCGACGAGAAAAACGGCACTCTGACGATCCGGGGCACTGCCGTGGGCTGTGAGGATCTGACCGTCACCGCCTTCTTTGAGGGAAAAGAGGTTGGCTCCGCCGCCGCGGAAGGGGTGCAGGGAGCCTTCGCCCTGGTGGTTCCCCTTTCCGAGATCCACCTTTGGGAGGTGGGAGCGGGCAGGCTGTACGACCTGCAGATCTGCTACGGAGGCGACGCCGTGGAAAGCTATTTCGCTTTGCGGAGCGTGGCATTTGCGGGGGACAACTTCCTCCTCAACGGCAAGAGTGTCTTTATGCGGATGGTGCTGGACCAAGGCTTCTACCCCGACGGGATCTACACCGCCCCCACGGACGAGGCTTTGCTCGGCGATATCCTTCTTTCCAAAGCCCTTGGCTTCAACGGCGCGCGGCTTCACGAGAAGGTGTTCGAGGAGCGGTTCCTGTACCATTGCGACAGGGAAGGTTATCTGGTTTGGGGAGAATATCCCAACTGGGGCTTGGATCATTCCCGCCCGGAGAGTATCTACGGCATCCTTCCCGAGTGGATCGCCGAAGTGAAGCGGGATTTCAACCACCCCTCTGTCATCGGCTGGTGTCCCTTCAACGAGACCTGGGATCAGGCGGGACGGAAGCAGTACGACGATCTTCTTGCCCTGGTGTACCACACCACTAAGGCCATAGACCCCACCCGCCCCTGTATCGATACCAGCGGTAACTTCCACGTGGTGACGGACGTTTACGACCTTCACGACTATCTGGGCGACCCCGTTGCCCTGCGGGAGCGTTACGTGGAGTTTGAGAACGGCGGCGCCCCTGCGGACAATTTTGCCACCCGTCAGCACTACACCCCCGGGCTTCCCGTGTTCATCAGCGAATGCGGCGGCATCGGCTGGGCTGTGAACAATGGCTGGGGCTACGGCGGCATTCCTCAAACGGAAGAGGACTTCTTGAACCGCTTGAAGGGCTGTATGGACGTATTTCTGGATCATCCCCGTATCTGCGGGCTGTGCTACACCCAGCTCACCGACATCGAGCAGGAGCAGAACGGGCTGTATACCTATGACCGCACCCCCAAGTTCCCGCCGGAAAAGATCCACGCCATCTTTGCCCGCAAGGCGAAAAACGAAGATTAAAAAAACAGAGAACCGAAGGTCGTCCTTCGGTTCTCTTTTGGCATATCAATACGTTTCTCGCACGCCCCAAATGCAAAGGGGCGTTTTCTCTGCGGGGAGTGTGAGGGAGCCGTCTTCAATGAGGGCTTCCAGCAAGAACGCCGCCACGTCCAAGCGGTGGTAGATCTTTGCGATGGGGGCGCACTGCTCCCGCACGGAAGGCGGAGTATGCTCTGCCAGGATCTTTTCTGCCAGACGGGAAATTTGGATCATGCAATCCGCCACTTGTTGCGCTATGGGCTTCAACGTTTCCGACAGCTTTTCAAACACCTCTTTCCGGAACACGGGGAAGTTGGGAGTCAGCTTCCGTCCGTTTCGGAAGACGATGTTTTCCCGCGCCAGATACTCCAGAATCCATTCTTCTTCGGAGGATTCCTTGCCAAGGATGGCATCACCAAGAGCTTCGGATTTTTCCGGGAAGCAAGCGTGGTCGTAACGCTGATTCTTCTCCAGAATTCTGTAATTTTCAGCGGAATACCATGCGTTCCACGCTTTGTTATAGGTCTTCATGGTGATGCCGTAGAAATGACTGTTGGCATAGTCGTTGTCGTGCCCGAACACCCAGCCCACCCCGTTCCCGGAGGGAAGGGGCGGCATTTCGCCCACGGGAGAGAGTTCCTTCGCTTTTTGGAACCCTTGGGTAAAGGCGATGTTCAGCAGGGCGAACAGCAGGCGGTTATCGTCGTAATCGTTGCCTTTGAACTCCAGCTTGCGCGCCTCCGGCAGCAACGCCTTGGCTTCTTCAAGCAGCTTGCCTGCCAATTCCTTGTAGATGTGGGAGGTCTTGGCCGCAACCTCCTTTTCGTAAACGTCCGTTAAGATCACCAAATTGGTGCGGTAGCGATCCCCCTCCTTTTTCAGCACCTTTGCTTTCAGGAGAATCTCCAATTCATCCTCCAGATAGGGCATGGGCACACCCGTTTCCAAGGAAAGCTCCTGTCCCGTCATGGCGGTGTAGTACGCCGCCAAGAGGATAGAGCCGGGGAGTTTCCGTCGGAACAGCTCCTCATATTCGTTTTTGGAACCCCAAAAGTTCACACGGAACACGCCAGGGTTGTAGCTTTTTTCACCCAATTGTCTTGTCATACCGATTCCTTCTTTCAATAATTTCCGCGTCTTGAACAGGTGATATTTCACCATCTCCACGCTGATGTTTTGTTCCCTTGCGATCTCCGAACAGCTTTTTCCATCCATGTAATAGGCAACGCACACCTCACGGTTGGTTTTGGTGAGCAACGCCAGCTCCCGCCGCAAGCGGAAAAGCTCTTCGCTTTCTTCCGTAGAAGACAGATAGGAATCCTCCGCAGAGGGCGCAGTTCCTCCCATCGGATCGGTGTCTTCGGTGGGGAGCGCCTGCTTGGCCTTTTGCTTCAGAAACTTGCGGAAGGTGTTTTCCGCAATCTTCCATACAAAACCCCAGAAGGATTCTTCCTTTTCCAGCCGCTCCGCCGAGGAAAGCACCTGGCAGACGATCTCTCCCGTGAGATCCTCCACGTCCTCTTTGTCATACAGGCGGGCAAAGGCGTAGCCGTAGATAGCGGTTAAGTTTTCCGATAGTAGCTTGGAGGCTTGCTGTTTGGTCATGCCGTGACTCCTTCGATTTTTGAAAGCTTTCGTTTATATAGTATCGGTTTTCGGAATCGGTTAACGTGTTTTTCAAAAAAAGAAGCGCCCTCTTTTTGGAGGACGCTTCGGGAAGCTTACTTCGTTTCGCGGATGTAGTCGCCCAGAGCCTTGATAGCGCCCATGGTGTTTTCATCCAGCTTCAGATAGTTGGTGACCTCGTCGTACTGGCCGTCGCCGTCGGCGTCCGCATAGTCGTTGCAGGAGAACCAGATGGCCAGCTTGATGTTCTTGCAGAAGGCGTTTTCGGGCTTCTGGTTATTGCGGAAGCATTCCAGCATACCCTTCACCCACTGCTCCTGGAGCTTGGCGTTTCTGGCGGGATCTGCGAAGATATAGCCATTTTTGCCCCAATCGTAGAAGGCCTCGCCGCCTGCGCCGCAAGCGAACTCACCGATGATCCAGGGATGGTTCTCAAAGTAGGGAAGCATCTTGTTTGCGGTCTCGGTATACATGGCCTTGAAGGAGGCGGGAGCGGCACCGTTCGTACCGTTGTTCATCTGGTAATGGGTAATGCCCAGCATCTGCACGTAGTCCGCACCGGGCATATAGCACATAGCCTCGCCCCAGTTGCTGTAAGGACAGGAGGTGGAGATGGGGTTGAAGATCCAGATACAGTTGTCAACGCCCTCCTCCTCGAAGATGTTGTACATATGTCTCCAGGTCATCTGGAAGATATCGGGATCGATGAGGGTCATCATACCGCAGTAGTCCGTCCAGTCGGTGTTCATCTCGTTGTTCAGACGGAACAGCACGGGCTTGCCGTATTCCTTCAGCGCTCTTGCCAGGTTGCGGAAATGATCGTCCAGCTTGCCTCTGAGGATGTCGAACATGGGAGTATAAACGCCGCCGGTGGCGTTGTTGGTGACGGTGAACTGGTAGGTCAGGTTGAAGATGGGCTTGCCGTTCTTGCCGTCGCCGCCTGCGTGCTTGGCGGCACGCTCCATGACTTCCTCGGGGCCGGAAAGATTGTCGTACCAGCCTACGTGGAGGTAGGTCATATACACGTCGGGGGTAGCGTTGATGGCCTCCTCGCCCCACAGCCAGTTGGTGTAGGTGTCGTCGTTGCCCTGGTGGAAGGCGCCGAAGCCCACGTCGGTACGGTTCATCAGGGACTCATAGTAAGCGGCAGTCTCTGCGTTCCAGTTGGGGTTGGCCTTCACCTCGTAGGAGGTAAAGCCGTTGGCGGGGACACCCACACGGTCGATCTCCGCGAAGCTTGCGATCATGGCGTCAAACTCGTCCAGCATCTTGGCGTCGGACTTCATGACGAACAGGTAGAAATACTCGTAGGATGCGGTGGGACGGATGATGGCGATCTGGTAGAAGGGGAACCGGATCTTGGCGCCCAGATTGATCTTCATGCAGTAGGTCTTTACGGTGTAGTCGCCTACCACCACCTCCTGCACGGCACGGGTGCGCATGATCTGGTTCTTGGAAAGGAAGTTCAGATCGTCGATCTGCTCCACCAGCCACTCTCTCATATAGAGGTCGTAGCCGTTCTGGTTGTCACCGTAGGGGTTCTGATCCTCGTAGGTGACGGTGAGGCAGTAGTTTTCGGTCTTGTACTGGGAGCGGAACTTACCCAGAGAGAAATCCGCCTCTGCAACCCCGGGCAGGGTGAGCATATAGCCCTCTGCGGGAACCACGGCACGGGTAGCGGTCTCCCCAGCGAACAGGTAACGCACGTCGGTGTTGGCACCGGGGGCAACTACCTTGTCTGCCTCGTTGCCGTTTTCGTAAACGGACAGATCGTAAATAGAATCGGGGCCGGTGAGACCTGCACCTTCATCGGCGTAAAGATCGTTCCACGCCTCGCCTGCGGTGGGATCGGGTGTTTTCACAATGCTTTCCTCCTGGGAAACGGTTTCGCTTTCGGTGGATACGGTGGGTTGGGAAGAGGTGACGTTCTCGGTGCCGTTACAGCTTGCCAAAAGTCCCAGCGGAAGCATACACAGCGCCAGAAGCAATGCTAATTTCTTCATAGCCAAAAACTCCTTTTCACGATATTTCTTTTCGGGAAGTATTATACAGGAAAACCTTCCTTTTTTCAATAGAAATTCTGTAAAAAATAGAAAAAGTCTCTTGGAAAAGAGACTTTTTCGATCAGAACCCTGATTATCTGAATTTGCGCTTTCTGGCTGCTTCAGACTTCTTCTTACGCTTTACGCTGGGCTTCTCATAGTGCTCACGCTTGCGCAGTTCTGCCTGAACGCCGCTCTTGAGGTAAGATCTCTTGAATCTACGGAGAGCGCTGTCAATGCTTTCGTTCTCCTTAACGTGGATCTCTGCCATCTGTAATTTTCACTCCCTTGTGGAAGGCGATTGACCGCCTACTTAGTTTCAAACAAATTGATTATATCAAACAATTCGACATTTGTCAACAGTTTTTTCAAAAACGGTTCAACAAATTGTCACAGTCTTCTTACAGACCGAGAGCAGCCTTAGCAGTCTCGACAAGCTTTGCGAAAGCTTCCTTGTCGTTGATAGCCAGCTCGGAGAGCATCTTTCTGTTCAGCTCGATGCCGCTCTTCTTCAGACCGTTCATGAAACGGGAGTAGTTGATGCCGCAAACCTTGCACTGTGCAGAGATACGGGTGATCCAAAGAGCACGGAAGTCTCTCTTCTTCTGCTTTCTGCCGATGTAAGCGTAGTTGCCGCTCTTCAGAACAGCCTGCTTAGCCATCTTAAAGTGTTTGCTCTTAGCGCCCCAGTAGCCCTTAGCCAGCTTCAGGGTCTTGTTTCTTCTCTTCTTAGTGCTCAATGCACCCTTAATTCTTGCCATTTTTTACAATCCTCCGTTTTTCTTACTGGTAGGGAAGCTGTCTCTTCAGATCGTGCATACGAGTTGCGGAAACGTAAGCAGTCTTGCGGAGAGATCTCATGCGCTTGGAGGTCTTGAGCCCGGTGTTATGACGGGTGCTCATGTGTCCTCTTTTCAATTTGCCGGTGGCGGTAAAGCTGAAACGCTTTGCGGACGCCTTGTGTGTCTTCATCTTACCCATTTGTTTCGGTTCCTTTCGATTTGTTTTTGTTATCAGTCTTCTTGGGGCTGAGCATCATGGTCATGTTACGACCGTCCAGCAGGGGGGCTTTGTCGATGGAAACGATATCGCCACAGCCGTCGGCGAAACGCTTCAGAAGCTCCAGACCTACTTCGGTGTGGGCCATTTCACGCCCGAAGAAGCGTACGATTACCTTTACTTTGTTGCCTTTTTGCAGGAATTCAATGCAGTGCTTCAGCTTGGTGTTGAAGTCGTGGGTGTCGATCCGGCAACGGAGCTGGATCTCCTTCAGTTCCACGGAGGGCTTCTTCTTGCGCTGCTCTTTTTCCTTCTTTTCCTTCTCGAAGTGATACTTGCCGTAGTCCATGATTTTGCATACGGGAGGCTTGGAATCGGGGGAAACTTCCACCAGATCCAGACCCTGATCCCCTGCAATGCGGAGAGCTTCGGAAGTCTTCATGATCCCCAACTGCCCCTCGGGACCGATGACACGGACCTCGGTGGCACGGATCGCTTCATTGACCAGTGTTTTGTCTGCGGTTGCTATGGTAGGCACCTCCAAATAAAATTCAAAAAAGAAAACCGTAAAGAAGTTTTTCGACATCTTTACGGCGCGGGAAAACAAGGCTTGACACCCAAACGGACAGATTGACTCTGTCATTTTCAAGACTATCAACCATGCCGACCCTTTGCCGCAAGGTGAAAGGTTTCTCTGCCGAAAAACACTTTGCTTCTTTTTTACTGACGCAGTATACCATAGTTTTCCCGGTTTGTCAATAGGTTTTTCACAAAAAATGATTTTTCTTCATACTCTTTCTGTGAACAACTTTTGCAAAAGAGAAAGGGAGCGTTTTTATGCCGGAACTGTTTTTGAGCCCTTCTACCCAGGAATTCAACATCTACTACGACGGGAGCGGCAGCGAAGAATACTACATGAACCTCATCGCCAACGCCATGGAGCCTTATCTGGTGGCTTCCGGGATCGCCTTCACACGGAACGACCCGGCAGGGACTGTGGGGAACTCCGTACGCCAATCCAACGCGGGGAATTACGGGCTGCATTTGGCCCTTCATTCCAACGCCTCGGGGAGCGCCAACCCCGGCAGACAGCAGGGGACGGACGTTTACTACTACGCCACCAGCACCCGCGGGAAGGCGGCGGCAGAGCTGTTTGCCGAGAACTTAAAGGACGTCTACCCGGACCCTGCCAAGGTACGTGCCTTGCCCACCACCTCTCTGTACGAGCTGCGGTACACCCGGGCGCCTTCCATTCTGGTGGAGATCGCTTATCACGATAACGCTGCGGATGCGGAATGGATCAAGAACAACATCCAAGCCATCGCCCGCAACCTCTCCCTGTCCGTGGCGGAATACTTCGGCGTGCCCTTGGTGGATCCTCGACCCACTCGTACGGGGATCGTCCGTACCCAGGGCGGCAGGCTGAACGTGCGGGAACAGCCAAGCACCGATTCACGGGTGCTGGGACAGCTTGCCAACGGTACCGCCGTCACCGTTACCGGCCAGGACGGGAATTGGTACCTCATCAACTATAACGGCCTCGTGGGGTTCGTGTTCGGGCAGTATCTGGAATTGACGTGATTTTTATGGAACCTTCTTTTCGGAAAAAGAAGGTTCCACACCTCCAAGAAAACCTGATTCGGAATGAAAAGTTTTTGAGGAGAGAGCACGAGAGAGGGGCTTTTTTCAAAAAGCCCCTCTCTCGTATCATTTTACTTATAACAAATCAGTCGTTGATGGGTGCCCAGGTAGCGGTGCAAACGTAAGCATCGTCGTACCACATGGTGTCAGCAGTTTCGGTGGGAACGGTGAGGTTCTCCAGATCCAGACCGGCAAACTGAATCTTGTCGCCAACTCTCCAAAGCTGAGCGGAAGCGATCATGCCGTTGCAGTTGGGGCTGGTGTAGTCAATGCCGCTGCCGTCGGGATTGATGGCGGGATAGTTGTTACCGGTGTTGATCGCCCAAACGAAGCCGCCTTCGGGAACTGCTACGGTGGTAGCGGAGCCGTCGCTCAAACCGTTGGTGATTTCAACGATCTCGTAAACGTTTTCCAGATCCTCAACCTGTGCGGGAGCGAATGCTACGTGGATCCACCAGCCGCCTGCGGTATCGGTCTCGGTGAAGATAGCGCCTGCACCCTCAGAGGAGCCGTCGTTGAAGTGGGTGACCCAGAACATTTCAGCCTCACCTACCAAGGGAAGCTCTTCTTCGGAGGACTCAGCGGGTTCCTCGGAGGAAGCCTCGGGTTCTTCTTCGGAGGAGGTAGCGGGAGCCTCGGAGGAGGTAGCGGGAGCGGTGGAGGAAGCTTCGGGAGAGGAAGAGGTAGCCTCTTCTTCGCCGCAGGAAGCCAGTGCGAAGCAGCAGAAGATCATCAGCGCTGCCAGGAGCAGAGAAAGCTTTTTCATGGTGTTTTTTCCTTTCGAAAAATATATTGTTTTTTGTTTTTTATCTCAATAGAATGGCGAGAACGGGAACCAGGGAGGACAACAGCAGGGCGCCCAGCAGGACCCAGGTCAAAAGTTTTTTCTTGTCCATATTATTTCTTCTTTCTGATCAGGATGACCACGGCGGCGATCACGGCCACAGCGGCCACCGCAATGATCACGTATACGTAAACGGGCACGCCGCCTTTGTCCTCAGCGGGTGCGGAGGATTCTGCGGGGGCGGATGCTTCAACGGATTCCTCTGCGGATACCTCAACGGATTCTTCCTCGGAGGATTCCTCCACCTCGGGCTCGGGAGGCAGATGCAGAGTCTCCATCCAGGCCTCGATGCGGGGGGTCAAGATCTCGTAGCCGGAGGTTCTGCAATGGATGTAGTCGTACAGATTCTCGTCGGTGTGAGTCTTCATAATGTTCTTGTTGAAATCCTCATCAAAATAGAAATCCAGATAGGGGATCTCCCACTTGTCGCAAATTTCCTTGGCAACGGTGAAGTAAGCGCTCATGTCGGCGAGGCTGGCCTGTCTGCTGTTGGGAATGGTGAAATTGATGATGTATCCGTAGTATGCGTTGGGATAGGTCTCCTTCAGATACTTGAAGGTGGTCTCCAAGCCGCCTGCGAAGGTGGCCATATCAAAGGGGCCTTCGAAGCCTTCGGTCATAGCGCCCACCGCACAGCTGTCCCAAGCGTCGTTGACACCGCCGTGAACGATGACGTAATCGTACTTTTCGCCGTTGGTGGCTTGGGACTTCAGCTGGGCCAAAATGGTGTTTGCCCCGCGGCAATCGGAAACGGAAGCGCCGGATTTACCCAGGTTCACGCCTCTCATGTCGTTGTTGTAAAGAATTCTGCCGCCCCAGCCGAAGCGGTAATTATAGTCGGGATCCCGCTGCTCATAAATCGCCTCGCAAATGGAGTCGCCCACGAACAGCGCCATCTTTTTGTAAAGGGGGGATTCGGGATCGATATCGGGTTCTGCCTTTTCGTCAGCGGAGACAGTAAGGCCTGCCATGCAGGAGAAGACCGCTGCCAACGAAAGCAGGATGCATAAGAATCTTTTCATGTTAAAAACCTTCCTTGCAGATGTTCTTCGCGGACATTATAGCACGAATTTTTCACTTTGTAAAGAGGGAAAACGGCAACCGAGGGGCTCGGTTGCCGTTTTTTGCTTAAAAATTACGCGTTCTTTTTGGCTTCCGCAACGATCTTCTCTGCGATGTTGCCGGGAACCTCGGAGTAACCGGTGATGTAGAAGGTGTAGGAGCCTCTGCCCTGGGAGATGGCGCGAAGCACGTGAACGTAGTCGCTCATTTCGGCATCCGGAACCTCAGCCTCGACGACGCTGTATCCACGCTTGCCTTCGGCCTGATCCATACCCATGATCTTGCCGCGGCGCTTGTTCAGGTCACCGATCACGTCGCCCACCTGGTTGTCGGGGATGAGGACGCGAAGCTGACCCACCGGCTCCAGGAGCACGGGGTTACACAGAGGCAGACCGTCACGGAAAGCGATGCCTGCCGCCAGCTTAAAGGCCATTTCGGAGGAGTCCACGTCGTGGTAGGAGCCATCGAACAGGTTGGCCGCCAGGTTTACCACGGGGTAGCCCGCCAGAACGCCCTTGGCCATACATTCCTGCAGACCCTTTTCCACTGCGGGATGGAAGTTCTTGGGAACGGAGCCGCCGAAAATGGTCTCGGTAAAGGTCAGACCCTCTGCCTCACCGGGAGAGAACTCGATCTTAACGTGACCGTACTGACCGTGACCGCCGGACTGTTTCTTGTGCTTGCCTTCGATCTTGCAGGACTTGCGGATGGTCTCGCGGTATGCGATCTTCTTGTCGTCCAAAGCGATCTCCACGCCGTAGCGGGACTTCATCTTCGCCAGTGCGATATCCAGATGGGTGCCGCCCAGACCGGAAAGGAGCATCTGCTTGGTCTCCTTGTGGACCTCGTAACGGAGGGTGGGATCCTCTTCCAGCAGTTTGGCAACGCCGGAGGAGATCTTGTCTTCGTCGCCCTTGGACAGGGGACGGATGGCCTTCACGTAGAAGGGCAGGGGATATTCCGTGGGAGCGTAGGTGATCTCGCCGTTCCAGGAGAGGGTGTCGCCGGTGGCGGCGTTGGTCAGCTTGGATACCATGCCGATATCGCCGCAGGCCAGGGCTTCCACCTCGGACTGAGTCTTACCCTTGATGGTGAACAGCTTTGCAAGACGCTCGTTGGAACCGTCGCGGGAGTTCTTCAAGGTGTTGTCGGCCTTGACGGTACCGTTCATGACCTTGAAGAAGTTCATCTTACCCACAAAGGGGTCGGCAACGGTCTTGAAGATAAACAGAGCGGGTGCGCCGTCGGGCTGGATGGCGATCTCCTCCAGATCTGCGGAGATCTCGTTGCCCTTGGCGGAATGGCGGGGGAAGGATTCTGCGATGGCATCCATCAGAGTCCATGCGCCCCACAGCTTGGTAGCACAGCCGCAGAAGCAGGGAACGATGTCGCCGTGGATGATGCCCTCGTGGATAGCGTTGCAGATCTCCATGTGGGAGATATCCTCGCCGGAGAAGTACTTGTCCATCAGCTCCTCGTCGGTGCCTGCGATGGCTTCCAGCAGCATTTCGTGGAAGTGGTCGAAGGATTCCTTGGATTCCTCGGGAATGGGCAGAACGTGATGCTGGCCCTTATCGTCAAAAGCGTGAGCTTCGGTATCCACCAGGTCCAGAGCGCCGCAAACCTCGCCGTCCTTGATCATGGGGATGGTAATGGGGCAGATCTTTCTGCCGAACTTCTCGTGAAGTGCATCCAGGATCTTTGCAAAACGAGCCTGGTTGTCGTCAAACTTATTGATAAAGATAGCCTTGGGCAGACCTGCGGCGGTAGCGCGGTCCCAAGCCAGCTCGGTACCTACCTCGATGCCGGATTTTGCGTCGATGACGATGACGGCGGAGTCAGCCACGCGGAGTGCCTGGGAAACTTCCCCTGCAAAGCCGGGATGACCGGGGGTGTCGATGACGTTGATCTTAACGTCCTTCCACATAACGGGAGCAAAGCCCGCGGAAATAGAGATCTTTCTCTTCACGGACTCGGGATCGTAGTCAAAGTTGGAGTTGCCTTCCGCAGTTTTGCCCAGACGGTCGCTGCCGCCGGAAACGTACAGCATTGCCTCTGCCAGGGAGGTCTTACCGGAGCCGCTGTGGCCCAGCAAGGCAATGTTACGGATGCGTTTCATATCGATAATAGCCATAGTAAAGGGTTCCTCTCCCGCCGAGTTCCCTCGGCGATGTTATTTTCTCAATAGCACTATTATAAATGATTTCTCGCGCAATTGCAATATTTTTGCAAAAAATCAAAACAAACGAAAATTCAGGGATGTTTTTGTGCAGATTGTACACCTTTGGCGCCGTTGACAAGATGGGAGACTTGGTGTATAATGGGTGAAAAAAAGGAGTGATGACTATGCCCGAAGTAAAAAGATTGAAATGCTCCGAGAAGACCAAGACTCTGGCGGAGCTGGCCGAAGATCTGAAAGCGGAGCTGGGCGCCGAGATCGTGTGCGACGAAAGGCTGTTGAACGATCACGCGGTTTTGCTGTGCCTGGAGCAATACTATTTCCGTTGCAGTAACTACGTGGCGCTATCCGTGATGATGGTGGACAACGACGATTGCCGGGAGGCCGTGTTGGCAGGCTTTGCCGGCGGCGACGGCTTGTTGAACACGAGCTTGGGTGCCAATAGATCCTTCGTGCGCAAGGCGCTAAAGGTGCTTGAAAAGGCGGGCTTTTCTGAAGTCTGACGAATAAAACCAAAAATCCCGTAAAAGCGGTTTGCTTTTACGGGATTTTTCATTGCGGGGATTGTTCCGATTACTCCAAAATGTTAGAGGTGATCTGGTCAACGCCCATTTCGATGAGGCGTTCCGCGTCCTCCAGACGGTCCACGGTCCAGCAGTTGACCACGATGCCGTTCTTGTGGAGCTCCTCCACGCTCTCCTTGGTGAGGGCGGTGAACAGGATGTCGATATCCATCTTATGCTTCACCAGCAGAGCGATGGTCTCGGGCTTGGCGTCGCAGGTGAGCCACTGTGCGTTGACGGTGGGATCGGCCTGGCGGAGATTGATCAGGTTCTGGAGAGAGAAGGAGATGTAGATCATGTTGTCCGCATACTCCATGTCGCGGATAATGCCCAGAACGGTCTCCATGTCCTCGACGGAATAAGCGCCCTTGAACTCCAGGATGCACTTCTTGCCGTAGCGCTTGCAGATCTTGATATATTCCTGCAGAGTGGGCATCATCAGGTCGTAGCGGTCGAAGCTGCCGTCAATGTCCTTGTAGCGGAGCGCCTGCAGGGCGTGGAGGGTGGAAGCTTCGGGATACAGCTTGTCGATGCAGTTACGCTCGGTGTGATCGTCGTGGCAGAGAACGAACTTGCCGTCGATGGTCTTGCGTACGTCGGTCTCGACGCCGAAGTAGCTTCTGTTGCCGGCGGCAACGAAGGCGGCGCAGGTGTTCTCCCGTTCCAGGCCGGAAAGGCCTCTGTGGGCAACGATGACCGCTTGCTTGTGATCGGGGATCTTGATCGTATTCATCATAGGAAACAGCCTCCAAAAAGTATTTTTATTTGTCGTTTACAGTATACCACACCCACGAAAAAAGTCAAGTGCAAATACGGGGTTTATTGTGGAATAACGCTGTCGTCGATGGCTCCCAGATGGGTCTCCCAGTACAAAACCGCGTCCGTGTCACAGCTTGCAAAGCACTCCCTCAGAATGTAGCAGTACAGCCTTGCCTTGGTTTGCAGATTGTCAAACCGTAAGACCTCCGCAATACCGTCTTCCGCGGGATTGAACAGGTTCTCCATGATCCGGGCTCTGTCCTCCGTGGGGAAGGTGCGGGCGTAGCCGTCCACGAACCAGACGTTCTTGTCCTTGCTTTCGTTCCATGCGGTATAGCGTTGATTTTCGCCGTAGTCGTCGTAGCTGTTAAGATAGGCGTTCTTCACCGGGGTGGCCTGCTCCCAGACCGCCATCCAATCCGTTCCCGTTTGGTTGGAAATATAGTTGATCCGCCTGTCAAACACGTGGGAAAGCTCGTGGGGGATGTCGTAGGCCAGGTTGTCGTGGACGTCCACCGCCACCACGATGTAGCCGTCCAATTCCGTGGTCAGGCCGCCTGCCTGGGAAAGGGAGCTTTCCGACTTGCCGTAGATGGTGCCGCAAAGGTAGAGCAGCAGTCCCCTGTGGGTGTCCTCGTAGGCCTCTTTCAGCATCCCCTCCGGGTAAAGGGCCAGGATCTCCGAGACCTTCTTCACGGAAAGGTACACGTCCGGCAGATCCGTCTCCGCCTCGCCGATGTAATCGTAGAGCACAAAATCGTTGCCCTCGGAGCCGTAAAGCAGATCCACACCCGTGGCTTCTTCCGTCTCGGCGGCCAAGCGGTGGATCTCCTCCTGCAGCTCTTCGTCGGTGAGAAGCAGGGTCTCAACGGGCGTTCCCGCGGTGGCCGCGGCGGGGAGGTCGAAGAGGTGGATGTCCGTGCCCTTTTCACCGAATTCCAGGATCAGCACGCAACCGTTTGGCAGGAAGAGGGCGTGAATGCCGTAGTAAGCGGGGTCGGAAGCGTATTCCGCCAGCAGAACGCCTGCCCGCAGATCGTAAAATCTCAGCGTATTTCCCAAGTCGTAGAAGTTGGTGACGGCACAGCCGTGCATCACGTCCCAAACGGCCTCCTCCCCGGGCAGGAAGGCGTAGAACCGCTTCTCTGCAGGGTCGGTCTCTCCCAAAACGAAGGCACCGTCACGGAACAAATGCCACAGACTGCCATAAAGGTTGCCGTAGCTGTCCGAGGAGTCGTAGATCACCGTGCTTCCGTCGGTGGGATCCAAAGACAGAACCCCGTAGGTGGCGGGGAGGTAGAACGTCCCGTCCGCATACTCTATGCTCCAATAAGGGCCGCCCTTGGGGGTGATCTCCCGACAGGTGCCGCTTTCCAGATCCCAAAGGGACAAGGTGGCTTCCACGGACAAGGCCAAAAAATACCGTTCGTCGGGGGAAAGGAAAGCGTTCTGATAGGTGGTTTCCTTCAGCTCTGCGGGGACTTGCAGGAGAGTCTCGGTGCCGTCTGCGGCGTAAACGCAGACCTCGAAGCTTTCCAGATCCACGCACCAAAGCCTGCCGTCCTCCAAGTATCCCGTAACGTTCCAGGCGGGCAGGGTCAGCTGGCAAAGCAGCTCTCCCGTCTCCAGAGAATAGGTACGGTGCATATTTTCTTCCGTCCAATAGGCAAGGTGCAACAGGTCCCCTGCCACCGTGGCCGAGAAGCCCTCCGTGTCCGGCAGATCCATGGGGAAGGAATACAGGTAGGGCTTGTCCGTGGGCTTGCAAACGGCAGGCAATTCCGCCGTGTCGGGCAAGCTTCCCTGGCCGTGGGCGGTGAAGAAGTCCGGTTCTTCCGAGGACTCTTCAAAGGATTCCTCCGGCGGTTCTTCAAGGGAGCTGTCCTCCGTGCTTGAAACGGCAGACTCCTCCCGGGAAGAAACAGATCCTTCCTCGGAGGAGCTTTCAGTGCTTTCCGCCGCGGATGGCAGATCACGGCTTGTAGCCTCCGATTCCTCCGTCCCACAGCCTGCAAACAGACAGAGAGCCAGCAAAAGCGGTATAACGAACAGTAAAATGCGTTTTTTCATACGATTATCCTTTTGTTAAAAGCGCAAAGAGCCGACTTCCATCGGCTCTTTCGGAAATAGGTTATTTCTTAGGTCTTTGGGATGCGGCGTAGAACTCCTCAAAGGCGTAGCCGTCGAAGCCGGGGTCGTCGTCACGCAGGTCCTGGAGTGCTACCTCGTTTCCGCCGTTTTCCTTGGATTTCTTGCCTGCCAGCATGATCTTGATGGCCATGGTCATTTCGGGAACGGAGACCAGGTCGTTGGGCTCGCCCTTCAGCCACGCGCAAACGTGCTTCAGCATAGCCTCGTAAAGCTTGTTCACGTCCAGCTTGTAAACGAAGCCGGTCTTCTGGGTCATCACCACGGCGGTGGAGGGCTGCCAGCCCTTCATGCAGATGTGGTAGCAGGCGGTGGCACCGCTTGCAAACTTCACAAAATAGCTGTCCTGGGGAACGTCCTCCACCATGGAAGAGCCCAGGTGGCGGCAGGAGACGGCGGTGTCCCCCTTCAGGAAGCCCAGAATGGACTCCACGGAGTGAATGGCGTAGTTGAATTCGTCCACGCCCACGGTGGTGGAAACGTGTAAGATCTTGCCTCTCTGCTCCTCGGGAACGGCGAAGAAGCTGTCCCGCTCGTAGGTATAGCGCATTGCGGAGGTGCCCAGGATCACCTTGCCCTCTGCGGCAAGCTGTTCCAGAACCTTGCAGTCCTTCAGATTGCCCACCAGAGGCTTATCGATGAACACGGGAACGCCTGCTTCGATAAAGGGGGCGGAAAGCTCAATGTGACGATCCCAGTTACAGCTCTGGATGAAGGCGATGTCCACGTTCTTTGCCATCTCGGCAAGGTCGGTGTAGCGTTCCTTTACCCCGAACTTTTCCATGAAAGCGTTCACTTCTTCGTCGGTGCGGAAGCCGTCGTTGTAAATGGCGGTGTATCTTGCGGTGTCTCCCTGCAGCAGGATCTCCGCAAAGGAGGGTGCGTGAGAGGTATCAATATTGACGGTGCCGATTCTGAACATAGCGGTATGCTCCTTTTTGCAATCTTTTGTGGTTTCATCATATCACAAAAAGTGCGCCATTGCAAGATTGAATCTCTATTTTTTGCAAAAAATCCATTCAAAAGATCCGCACGGCGCACACGGACATATCGTCGGCACAATCCGTCCGCTCTCTGGCCGCGGTGAGGACGGCGTTTGCCACCGTGTGGGCGTTGCCTCCGGAGATCACCGGGAGGTCGCCGCTATCGTCCTCCACCTGCAACACCCCGTCGGAAAGAAGCAACAGCACGTCCCCCTTCTTCACCTTGAAGGTGCGTTTTTCCGCGATCACGTCCTTCATGATCCCCGCAGGAGGCGTTTTGGATTCAAAGCGGCGGCAGTTCCCCTCCCGGAACAACAGCGTGGGGGCGGCTCCCGCCTTGATCAGGGTGGCCATGGCGGAATAGCGGTCGATCTGCAAAAGATCCACGGTGGCAAAGACCTCCTTGTCCTTTTCCTGCAAAGCTTTGTTCAGCATCCGCAGAGCGTCTCCGGGGGAGGCCCCGATGGTGAGGAGCTTTTCCATCATAATGGCCGCCAGACGGGAGCTTAACGCCGCATCCCGCCCGGAGCCCATGCCGTCGGACAGCAGGCAGTAGAAGCAGCCGTCCTCCGTTTCAAAAAAGGAGACCGTGTCCCCGCATACCTTTTCCCCCTGCTTGGAGGAGGTGCATTTGGCGTATTCGATTCGGAAGCGGGGGACGGAGGATAGCTTCATCACCGCGTAATCGTCGTGGAGAAAAAACTCCGGCGGGGAAAGGCGGCACCCCAGTTTTTCCGACAGGGTGAGGGTCAGGCGGGAGGCGGAAACGGGGATACGGGGAAGATCCACCCCAAACACCTCCACGGTGCGGAGCCGTTCTCCCGTCACCTGCACCTCGTCAAAGCGGATCTTCAATTCCCGCAGGGCTTGTCTCACCGCCGAGGCGGCGGATTTATCCTTGGTGCTTGCCGCCTCCTCCCGCCGCGCGGCGTTGTCCAGCAGGGCGGAAAGTCCTGCGTATTCCGTTGCCATGCGGCGGATCCCCTCCTCCCGTTCCCGCTCTGCCAGGGTGGGCAGGTTGTTCACCGTTTTCGCCATAGGACGGATGTTGGGACAACGCCTGTAAATATGGGTGGGCAGAGAGGGCAGGTGGATCACCCCTTGGGTGCTCAATTGCTCCGCAAAGCAGTTGCAAAGCTCCCCCTCCTCCAGGTCGCACCCCTCGCAGTTGCGGCAAAAGGCGCGGATCACCGTGCGGATGCCCTCCAGCCGTTGGTCGGCGGAGCGGGGAACGGCGTTTTCCGAAACGGTGTAAAATACTCCCGAGAGGGAGGAGAAGGCCGCGGCGTATTTTTGCAGATGGCGTTGCCGCAGCTTGGGGTCGTTCAGCACCGCCACGGGGGAGACGGTGCCGGGAAGCTTTTTGGGAATACGCTCTGCCAGCAATCCGAAGCCCAGACAGGCCACACCTAGCATCACCCCCGCGGGAAATACGGAGTCCGCCACGCCCAGATACCAATACCCGGAGACGGAAAGCATGTACGCCAGCAAAAGCCCCAACCGATCCGCCCCCTGCATCAAAAGCCCGTAGGTCATGCCCAACACTCCCAAGGCGCCCATGGCCTCCCCGCCGCCGGTGAGCCCGCACAGAAGTCCCGCGGCACAGCCGTAGGCAAAGCCCTTGTTCCGCGCCAGAGCCAGGGTCAGAAGCCCTCCCGCTCCCAGGGCCAGGGGAAACCCCGCCGTGGAAAGGGGCAGAAAGATCTGGGTAACGGCAAAGGCGCCTCCCAGCAAAGGGATCTCGCAGGAGGCTCCCTTTTTCAGCAGGGAGAAAAACAGCCCGCAGAACAGGGGAGATACGGTGCTGAGGGCCAGAGAGATCAGGGCGGACACGGGGGAAAAGCCCTGCCACAACAGCTCCCCGAAGGCAGTCATCAAGGAGGAGAGGGCGCACAGCACGATGCGGAAGACGCGGGAGGCGGGACGGGCGGCAGGGGAGAGGGAGATCAGGGCCTGCAGTCTGTCCTTGGGGGTGGGGGCAAACCGTTGCCGCTCTGCCGCCGCCAGCAGGAAAAAGCAGCCCAGCAGCAGAAGAAGCTGTAAAAGCTTTCCCGTTTGACAAAAAGGCAGGGCAAGGAGAGCCCCCAACAGCACCAAAGGACGGCAGACGTCCGTGGCGCACAGCAGGGCGATGCCGAAGGGGTTGCATCGCTCCCCCAACGGGGCTAAAGACAGGAGGAACCCTCCCGAGAAGGCGAGGACGGCCTCCCGATGGCGTGGGAGCCGTTTCACGGCGGCAGTAACGTTCATAAGCTTTCCATTCCTTTGCTTTTTTGATGGTAAATCCGATTATACTCCCCTCCTCCCGCAGGGGTTGTCGAAGGCGGGGCAAGGAAAGAGGCTTGTTTTGTTTCCTTCCATCGGGAAAGGGGGCGGAATGGGAGAGAATGGAAAAGGAGTGGTTTTGCCGTCAAACTTTACCAGAGATTGAAGGCGGTGGGGTATAAAAGCTGATTCAGCAGGGCAAGGTTCTGGGGGTTGGGGCGGTCGAAATTCCAATACAACGCGCCCCGCAGGCCGTATGCGGGAAGCAAGCGGAGCCTTGCGGAAAGACTGCGGGCGTCCTCAAACCACACCCGATGCTCTTCCCCGTTTTCGGTGTACACGAAGAAGGGGGCTTCCACCTGCTCGTCGTATTGGATCTCCGCCCCCTTTTCTCCTGCCAAGCGGATAGCCTCCTCCACGGAGAGGGATTCCGCCTCGGAAAGCCCTTGCACGTAGGGTAGGGTAAAATTATAGCCGTAATTGGAGATCCCCAGGAAGATCTTCTCTGCGGGAATGCGGGTGAGGGCGTATTCCACCACCCTGCGTACGGGTCGGATGGGGGACACCGCCATGGGCGGGCCGTAGGTGTAGCCCCATTCGTAGGTCATGAGAAGTACGGAGTTCACCGCCTTCCCGATGGCGGCGTAGTCGTGACCCTCGTAAAGGGTTCCCGGCTGGGTGTCGCTGACTTTTGGCGCCAGGGCGGCCAGGACGGGGAAGCCTGCGGCGTTCAGCTTCTCCCGCAAGCGGGAGAGGAACCCTGCGTAGCCTTCCGCGTTCTTCGCCCCCAAAAACTCGAAATCCACGTCCAGAGCGTAGTAGTTCTTCCGCCGCAGCTCCGTCAGAAGATTCTCCGTCAGCGCCTGCTGTGCGGACGCGTCTGCCAGAAGGGCTTCTGCCAAGGCGGTGGAGAAATTGCCGTTTTCCGTCAGGGTGGAAAGATGCATCACGGGGGACACGCTGTATCGAAAGGCGGTGTCGATGATGGTGTTGTCGTTCAGCGGAAGCAGGCTCCCGTCGGGGCGGAAGCCGTAGGTGAAGGGCATGATCCCGGAGATGAGAGACGCGGTCTGCTCCAGCACGGGCTGTTTGACGTAAGGGTACACGTAACCGCCTACGGGGTAAGCCCCCAAGGGCTCCTTCTTTACGTCCAAGTAGAGAACGTCCCCGGGGGTCAGATACGTTCCGCCCTTCAAAAACAGGTTGTTCCGCCACAGGGTACGCAAGGAAACTCCGTAGCGGCGGGCGATGGCGTACAACGTTTCCCCGGCAGATACGGTGTGGGTGGATAAGGGCTCTGTCACCAGGAGGATCATTCCCACGGGGAGACGTTCGGGGGTGAGGATGCCGTTGTCGGCGATGAGGTTTTTGGCGGGAACGCCGTATTTGCGGGCAATGGAAAACATGGTCTCTCCCGCAGCCACGGTGTGCAAAAGCATACGAAAGGCCTCCTTTGGGTAGGCAGGGACGGAAAAAGTGGCAAAACGAGGGAATTTTTGACCGTTTTTCCCCTCCATCGTCTTGACATTTTCCGCCCCGCTGTGTTATAATGGCTTTCTGAATAAAAACATCCTTTCAATAAATAAGTATAAGGGAATTTTTGAGATGCGTGATAACAAAACTGTTTTGATGGAAAAAACGGCGGAGATCCTGGCCGCGAAGGGGCTGACCCTTTCCGAGAGCGAGATCGCCGCGTTGTTTGAAAAGCCTTCCGATCCCAAGCTGGGCGATCTGGCTTTGCCCTGCTTCAAGCTGGCAAAGACTCTGCGCCAGGCGCCTCCCAGGATCGCCGCAGAGCTTGCCCCCTGCTTTGAGGGTGTGGAGGGTCTTGCCCGTGCCGAGGCCGTGGGCGGCTATCTGAACTTCTTCTACGACAGCGCCTCCAGCGTGAAGGTGGTGGAGGAGATCCTTGCCGATCCCCGCTACGGCTCCTCCAAGGAGGGCGAGGGCAAGACGGTCTGCCTGGACTTTTCTTCCCCCAACATCGCCAAGCGTTTCCATCTGGGCCACTTGGGTACCACCGTCATCGGCAACGCGTTGCGGAATTTGCTGAACTTCTGCGGCTATAAGACCGTGGCAATCAACCATTTGGGCGACTGGGGCACCCAGTTCGGTAAGCTGATCTACGCCTACAAGCATTGGTCCTCCAAGGCACAGGTAGAGGAAGGCGGCATCGACGAGCTGGTGCGTTTGTACGTGAAATTCTGCAACCTGGAGGCCGAGGACGACGCTCTGAAGCAGGCGGCAAGAGATGCCTTCCACTTGCTGGAGGAAGGGGACGCAGAGTCTCTGGAGATCTGGCAGTACTTCAAGGAGATCTCCCTGCGGGAGTACGAAAAGACCTACAAGCTGTTGGGCATCACCTTTGATTCCTACAACGGCGAGGCCTTCTTCTCCGACAAAATGCCCGCGGTGGTGGAGGAGATCCGCTCCAAGGGATTGCTGGAGCTGGACAACGGTGCTTCCGTGGTTCGTCTGGACGAGGAGAATATGCCTCCCTGCCTGATCTTGAAGAGCGACGGCTCCACCCTGTATCCTTCCCGTGATATCGCCGCCGCCATCTGGAGAAAGAAGGAATACGATTTCCATAAATGCATCTACGTCACCAGCGCGGGTCAGAGCCTGCACTTCGCCCAGTGGTTCTCCGTGGTGAGAAGAATGGGCTACGAGTGGGCAGAGGGTCTGGTTCACGTGCCCTACGGCACCATGAGCGTTGGCGGCGAAAAGCTGGCCTCCCGTACCGGCAACGTGGTGCTTTTGGACGACCTGCTGGCGGAAGCCGTCCGCAAGTGCGGCGCAGTCATCGAGGAAAAGCACCCCGATCTGGAGAACAAGCGGGACATCGCCGAGGCGGTGGGTGTGGGCGCGGTGGTATTCAACGCCCTGTCCAACAGCCGTATCAAGGACAGCGACTTCAATTGGGAGGACGCTCTGTCCTTCGAGGGCAACGCAGGTCCCTACGTGCAGTACACCTACGCCCGTTCCGCGTCCATCCTGCGTAAGGGCGGCGCTCCCGAGGGTGCCACCGAAGGGTACGAGCCCTGCGGAGAAGAGACCAACCTCATCGGCAAGCTGGCCGAGTTCCCCGAGGTGGTCAAGCGTGCTTTGGCGGAATACGAGCCCAGCGTGATCTCCCGCTATCTGCTGGCGGTGTGCGCGCTGTTCAACCAGTTCTACCACAACTGCCGCATCCTGAACGAGGAGGGCATGACCCGCACCTTCCGTATCAAGCTTGCCGTGGCAACCCATACCGTCATCGGCAACGGCCTGGATCTTCTGGGAATCCGCAGAACCGAAGAGATTTAATCGCTTCGCTCTCGTCGGAACATCCCGACGGATGTTCCTCCGCTTTCGCGTTCCTTCCGCGGAACGCGGGCCCCGTAACGGGGTTTTGCGGTAAACCGCAAAATTTTTTGAGCTTTCCGCTCAAAAAACCAAGGCGGTGTCTTTTCACCCGGAATGAATCCGGGTGAGCGACGCAAATTGATTGTATAATTGATTGCGAACGGAAACGCTTCGCTCTCGTCGGAACATCCCGACGGGAAATCCGAATATCATCTAAATTTAACGTAACAGATTGGAGAAATCACCTATGTCCGGACATTCTAAGTGGAAGAATATTATGCATAAAAAAGAGAAGACCGACGCCGCAAGAGCAAAGGTCTTCACCAAGATCGGTAAGGAGATCGCCATGGCGGTGAAGGAAGGGGGCGCAGACCCCGTTTCCAACACCAAGCTTCGCGACCTGATCACCAAGGCCAAGAGCTTGAACGTTCCCAACGATAACATCAAGCGTATCATCGACAAAGCCTCCGACGACAACAGTGCCGCATACGAAATGGTCACCTACGAGGGCTATGGCCCCGGCGGCGTTGCCGTGATCGTGGAGACCGCTACCGACAACCGCAACCGTAC
This sequence comes from Clostridia bacterium, assembly GCA_017516825.1. Taxonomy (GTDB): domain Bacteria; phylum Bacillota; class Clostridia; order Oscillospirales; family CAG-382; genus Coliplasma. The sequence goes on from JAFXBC010000052.1 coordinate 37,441, forward strand.
CGCACCCGAGGTGCGTCACGCCCTTTCCAAGTTCGGCGGCAACCTGGGCACCACCGGCTGTGTGTCCTTCATGTTCTCCGAAAAAGGCGTCATCGTGGTAGACAACGAGGACGGCGACGTGGATGAGGACGTGCTGATGGACGATGCATTGGAAGCAGGCGCAGGGGATATCCTCACCGAGGAGGGTGCCTTCGAGGTGTATACCGAGCCTGCCGACTTCTCCGCCGTTTGCGAAGCACTTTCCGCCAAGGGCTACAAGTTCCTTTCCGCCGACCTGGAGAAGGTTCCCGCTTCCTACGTGGAGCTGGACGAGGAGCAGGCCGTGCAGATGCAGAAGATGCTGGATCTGCTGGAGGACAACGACGACGTCCAGAACGTGTTCCACAACTGGGATGAATAAGATCGGGATCTTCGGCGGGACCTTTGATCCCGTTCACAAGGGGCATATCCACGCGGCAAAGTGCTTCCGCGAGGAGTGCGGCCTGGATCTGGTCTACGTGATCCCCAACTATATCTCCAATCTCAAGGAGCACCGAAGCGTTTCCTCCGAAGACCGCCTTGCCATGCTGCATCTGGCCTTTGACGGGGAGGAGGGCTTCGTGGTCTCCGATATGGAGATCGCCCGGGGCGGGGTCAGCTACACCGCAGATACCGTCCGCGCCTTGAAGGAATTGCACCCCGACGGTGAGCTGTACCTGTTTTTCGGGGACGATTGGCTGGAGGGCTATCCCCGCTGGCATGATTTTGAATATTTGCGGGACAATTTGGTGGTGGCGTTGGCTAACAGAAGCGGCAGAGACATCACCGCGCTGATCCAACGACTGCACAATGAGCATGGGGTGAAGATCTTCCCCTTACAATTTACCGCCATTCCCGCCTCCTCCACAGCCTACCGCGGGGGAGACACCTCCCTTTGCACCGAAGAGGTCAACCGCTATATTGCAGAAAAGGGGTTATACCGATGACGGAGATCCAAAGAGTCAGAAACGACTTGAAGCTTTCCGAAAAAAGAATGCGCCATACCGAGGGCGTGGTGCGTGCCGCCGTCCTGCTGGCCTCCCGCCACTTCCCGGAGATCGATGCCGAGACGGCCACTCTTGCGGCCCTGTTCCACGATTACACCAAGGAATATAAGGTGGAAGAACAGCTTCGGGTGCTGGCCGCCTACGGGGAAGCTCCCACCGAGGACGAGCTGAGATCCCCCAAGCTGCTTCACGCCCGTACCGCCGCGCTGATCGCGGAAAAGGAATACGGCCTTGACCCTCAGGTGGTGTCCGCCATCCGCTGGCATACCACGGGACGGGCAGGGATGACCCCCTTGGAGTGCGTGATCTATTTTGCGGATTATATCGACGATACCCGCACCTTCCCCGCCTGTATCCGCTTGCGGGAATACTACGAAAAGCAGTACGCAACTCTGAAGGACAAAGACCGTGCCTTGCACAAGGCGCTGGTGCGCTCCTTCGATATCACCATCCGCGACCTGCTGTCGGGGCACAAGACCGTGGATCCCAACACCGTGCAGGCACGGAATCATTATTTGAATCTCCTGAAGAAAGGCATCTGACTATGGAAAACGAAAAGCTGCAGGCCGAGCAGGCGAGATTGCTTGCGGAAACGGCTGTCAAAGCATTGGAAGATAAGAAGGGGATGGACGTCCGTCTGCTTCCCGTGGGGGAACAGACCGCCTTGGCGGATTACTTCGTCATCGCCACCGCCACCTCCAACACCCACGTCCACGCCCTGGCGGACGAGGTGGAATACCGTATCAAGCAGGAGCTTGGTATCGATCCCTCTCACATCGAAGGCTACCGCAACAACATCTGGGAGCTGATGGATTACGGCTCCGTGGTGGTCCACGTCTTCACCCGGGAGGGCAGAGAGTTCTACAATCTGGAACGTCTCTGGAACGTTTGATTATTATTTAAGGAAGGACAATCCTTATGAAACACGATTTTCGAAACATTGAAACCAAGTGGCAGGAGAAATGGGAAAACGCCAAGCTGTTCGAGGCGGTGGATTTCTCCGAAAAGCCCAAGTATTATACCCTGGTAGAGTTCCCCTATCCCAGCGGACACGGTATGCACGTAGGCCACATCAAGGCCTATTCCGGTCTGGAGGTGGTTTCCCGTAAGCGGAGAATGCAGGGCTACAACGTGATGTTCCCCATCGGGTTTGACGCCTTCGGCCTGCCCACGGAGAACTCCGCCGTGAAATTCGGGGTGCATCCCCGCGTCCTCACCGACGAGAACATCAAAAAGTTCACCAGCCAGCTGAAGCGGGTGGGCTTCTCCTTCGATTGGTCCCGCGTGGTGGACACCACCGAGGAGGATTACTACCGCTGGACCCAGTGGATCTTCCGCAAAATGTTCGACAACGGCCTGGTCTTCCGCGATAAGACCTTGGTAAACTACTGCCCCCATTGTAAGGTAGTTCTTTCCAACGAGGACTCCCAGGGCGGCAAGTGCGACATCTGCCACAACGACGTGGTGCAGAAGTCCAAGGACGTTTGGTATCTGCGGATCACCCAGTACGCCGACAAGCTGTTGCAGGGCCTGGACAAGGTGGATTACCTGCCCATGGTACGCCAGCAGCAGGAAAACTGGATCGGCAAATCCACCGGTGCCTTCGTGAACTTCAAACTGAAGGAAGTGGAGGAGACCCTCCGCATCTATACCACCCGTCCCGATACCCTCTTCGGTGTCACCTTCATGGTCATGGCTCCCGAGCATCCTTTGCTGGATACCTACGCAGACAAGGTGGAGAACATGGCCGAGGTGTTGGCATACCGCGAGGAGTGCGCCAAGAAGACGGAATTCGAGCGTACCCAGCTGGTGAAGGACAAGACCGGCCTTATGATCAAGGGCCTGTCCGCCGTCCATCCCATCACCGGCAAGGAGATCCCCATCTTCATCTCCGACTACGTTATGATGGGCTACGGCACCGGCGCCATTATGGCCGTGCCCGCCCACGACGGCAGAGACTATGATTTCGCCAAGAAGTTCGGCATCGATATCATCCCCGTCATCGAAGGCGGCGATATCGAGAAGGAAGCCTACACCGGCGACGGTAACATGATCAACTCCGACTTCTTAAATGGACTTACCGACAAGAAGTCCTCCATCGCCAGAATGCTGGTGGAGCTGGAGAAGCTGGGTGTTGGCGAAGGCGGCGTACAGTTCAAAATGAAGGATTGGGCCTTCAACCGTCAGCGTTATTGGGGCGAGCCCATTCCCATCGTCCATTGTCCCACCTGCGGCATGGTGGGCGTTCCCTACGAGGAGCTGCCTTTGCGCCTGCCTCCTGTGGAAAACTTCCAGCCTGGGGAGGGCGGCGAGTCCCCCCTGGCCAAGATCGATTCCTTCGTAAACTGCAAGTGTCCCAAGTGCGGCGGCGACGCCAAGCGTGAGACGGATACCATGCCCCAGTGGGCAGGCTCCTCCTGGTACTTCCTGCGTTACGTCGATCCCAAGAACACCGAGGCTCTGGCTTCTCCCGAGAAGCTGAACTACTGGATGCCCGTTGACTGGTACAACGGCGGTATGGAGCACGTGACCCGTCACATGATCTATTCCCGCTTCTGGCATAAGTTCCTGTACGATCTGGGCATTGTCCCCTGCGACGAGCCCTATTCCAAGCGTACCGCACAGGGTCTGATCCTGGGTGCCAACGGCGTGAAGATGTCCAAGTCCCTGGGCAACGTGGTGGATCCCAACGACGTTGTGGATTCCTACGGCGCAGACGTACTGCGTACCTACGTGCTGTTCATGGGCGACTACGAGCAGGCCGCACCCTGGTCTGACAGCTCCGTGAAGGGCTGTAAGCGATTCATCGAGCGTTTTGCCGCTTTGACGGATATGCTCTCCGATACCGTTTCTCCCGAACTGGAGGCATCCCTCCACCGTACCATCAAGAAGGTCACCGACGACATCGAGGCTATGAAGTTCAACACCGCCATCGCCGCTATGATGGCTCTGCTGAACGAGATCCACACCGCCGGCAGCATCGATGAAGAAAGCCTGAAGACGCTGACCAAGCTGTTGTGCCCCTTCGCTCCCCACATCTGTGAGGAGGTCTGGGCAGAGCTGGGCGGAGAGGGCTTCTGCTTCGCCGCGGAATGGCCTGTTTATGACGAGGCAAAGACCAAGGTTTCCTCCGTGGAGATCGCCGTGCAGATCTGCGGCAAGCTGAGAGGGAAGATCACCATCCCCGCCGAGGCCACCGAAGAAGAAGCCTTCGCCGCCGTTATGGCAGACGAGACTTTGGCTTCTCTGCTGAACGGCAAGCAGATCATCAAGAAGATCTACGTCAAGGGCAGACTGTTCAACGTAGTTGCGAAGTAAACAGAACACAAAAAAGGACTCCGCGCGGAGTCCTTTTTGACGTCAGTTTTTCTTTTTTGATTTCTTTTTTGGGCGCGGGTTCTTCTTCCGCGGGAGGATCTGCAGGTTGCTCCTCGGCAAGAGGTACGGAGGAGCTCGCCGTGGCTTCTTCCGCCTGCTTCACCGCGTGCTTACGCATATCGTGTCGGATCATGCGGTAGAGCGCCGCCGCCAGGGGCACGCCCAACAGCATACCCAGAATCCCGGCCACGCCGCCGCCCACGACCACCGCCGCCAATACCCAGATGCCGGGCAGACCCATGGAGGAGCCCACCACGCGGGGGTAGATCAGGTTGCCCTCCAACTGCTGGAGGATCACTAAGAACAGTACGAACAGGAACGCCTTTGCGGGGGATTCCGTCATGATCATCACGAAGCCCACAGCACCGCCGATGTAAGCACCCGCCACGGGGATCAAGGCGGTGAAGGCGATACAGGCGCTGATCATGGTGGCGTAGGGGAAGCCGAAGATCAGCATAAAGATACAGCACAGAACGCCCAGGATCAAAGCCTCCACGGACTGCCCCACGGTATAACGGCGGAAGCAATCGTTCAATACCCGCAGAACGTAACGGATCTTATGACACCATTTCTCGCTGATGAAACGGTTCATGATACGGTTGGACTGGGAGAGCAATTTTTCCTTGTTCAAAAGGATGTATACAGCGAAGATCAACGCCACGAAGATGTTTACGATCCAGGTGAACAGGGAGGACACGGTGGAGATGATAAAGTTCAAGGCGTCTCCGCCGTAATTCTTGATCATCCCGATCATTTCGTCAAAGATACTGTCCCAATTCACGTTGTCCAGATAGGTCAACACGTTTTCCGGCAGCAGGTGGCGGGCGTCGATCCAATCGATGGCGGAATTGATGGCGTCGGGAAGCTTTTCAAACAGCAGGATCACCGCGTCGGTAAACTCGGGGATCACCAGCCAGCCTACCAGAACCACGATGGCCAACAGGGCTACCACCGCCAAAAGGATACAAATAGGACGGCGGGTCTTCAGCACCGCCTTCTTTTGGCTCTTGGGGAAGTAGATCTTCTCAAACTTCTCCATGAGAATGTTCAGCAGGAAGGCGACTGCTCCGCCCAAAAGCAACGGCACCGCCGCACCCAGGAGGGAGAAAACGAACCCTGCAATAGGTTGCCAATACAGAATACAGATATACAGCAGGAAGATGCTGACGCATACCTTAAAACAGCTTTTCCATTCGATCTTCACGTTGGGCGGTGACCTCCCTTTGCTTTCTTTTTGTCAGTATACTACATTTTTTTTCGTTTCGCAATAGTTTTTGGTGTTATTTTCTTGACGGTATTTGATTTTTGTGCTAAGATGAGAAAAAAGAAAACGAAAGAGGTTTTGGATATGAGACGATATTTGGAAGTCCTTCACCAGCATTGCCATATGCAGGGCTTTTCGGTGGACAAGGAGCGGGGCTACGCTTACTGGTCCTTTACCGACAGCGTGGTGAAGACCAATATGGATAGCATGATGATCCTCCAGACCCACGTTTCCGGGGGTCACTTGGGAGATATCGCATATTACGACGGCAAGGTGTATTCCAGCTTTATGGGGAACTGTCTGCCCGGCCACGCCTGGGACGATTGGACCGCCTTCCGCATCCACGTATACGACGCAGAGGATCTCCGCCTGCTGAAGGCCATCGAGGTGCCTCTCTGCTACGAAATGCACGCCATGCAGGGTAAGCCCGGCGATCCCTACGGATTTTCCGGTATCGACGGCATCACCTTCGGCAAGGACGAAAACGGGGAGATCAAGATGTTCATCGCCTGCGCTTTGATCACCGGGGAGCAGTACGACCACCAGATGATCCTCCAGATGTCCCTAGAGGGGGAATACGAAAAGACCCACCGCTTCCTCACCGGCAACACGGTGTACGGTATCCAGACGTTGGATTACGATTGGGATACCGATTCCTTCTGGTTCACCACCTACGGCGCTCCCGCACCCTACCAGGCGAGAGAGACCCTCTACAACGTGTCCTTGAAGGACGGTGTGGTGGCCCGCTATCCCTATTCCAGCCCCTACGGCTTCTTCTGCCTGGGCGGCGGTAAGTTCCTGGCTTCCCTCCACGTGGGCAAAACGGGGAACTGCGCCGGCTATGCCTACGAGTGTGAGGAGCCCCTGTTCCAAAATCGAAAAGGGGAGCACGATATCAAGGACTTTATTTTCGGAGATGAGCTGAAATGACCTTTACCGTAAACGAGAAAGATTACTTGCTGGACGGCAAGCCCTTCAAATTGCTTTCCGGTTCCATGCATTATTTCCGTATTCCCAGAGAGTATTGGTACGACCGCCTGCTGAAGCTGAAGGAATGCGGCCTCAACACCGTGGAGACCTACGTGGCCTGGAATTTCCACGAGAAGAAGGAAGGGGAGTTCTGCTTCACCGGCATGGCGGATCTGGGAGCTTTCCTGGATACCGCATCGGAGCTGGGGCTTTACGCCATCGTCCGTCCCGGCCCCTTTATCTGCGCGGAATGGGAAGCCGGCGGCCTGCCCGCCTGGCTTTTGAACGTTCCGGGGTTGCGTATCCGTCGGGATAACGCGCCTTTCCTTGAAAAGGTGGAAAATTTCTTTGCCAAGCTGTTTGAGATCATCGTCCCCCGCCTTTGCACCAAGGGGGGCAATATCCTCATGCTCCAGGTGGAAAACGAATACGGCAGCTTCGGCAACGATAAGGTATACTTAAAGAAAATGGAAGACCTGTTCCGCCGTCTGGGCGCGGATTGCCTGCTGTTCCGTGCAGACGGCCCCAACCCCGATATGATGGCCTACGCCGACACGGGGATCTTCACCACCAACACCTTCGGCTCCCAGCCCGCAAAATGGCAGGAGAACTACTACGCTTTGGGCTACAAGGGCCCCTTCACCTGCATGGAGTATTGGTGCGGTTGGTTTGACCATTGGTATGAGGATCACCACGCAAGAGATCCCAAAAACGTGGCAGAGGAGATCCGGACCTTCCTGGATCGTTCCGCCCACTTCAATTTCTATATGTTCCACGGCGGCACCAACTTCGGCTTTATGAGCGGCGCCAACGAACTTCCCGGCCCCTACGCTCCCACCACCACCGCCTACGATTACGACGGTCTGGTTTCCGAAGCGGGAGACCGCACGGAGAAGTATTACCTGGTGCGTGATGCCATCGCCGAGAAATACGGCGCCCCCGCCCTCACCGCCAAGGAGACGGAAAAGAAGGCCTACGGCGAGATCAAGCTGACCTCCACCGCAGAGCTGTTCGATTGTGTCGATGTCCTTTGTCCCAAAAAGTTCCACGCTCCCGATCCCCTCACCATGGAGGAAACGGAGACCTATTACGGCTACTCCCTCTACGAGACCACCCTGACCTCCCCCCATGGCACGGTGCTGACTCCCGAGCCCTTGGCGGATCGTGTGCAGGTGTTCTTAGACGGAGAGCCCGTGGGCGTGATGGAACGGGAACAGAAGGAAACGCCCATCGAGCTTCCCGCCGCTCCCGACGGCACCGTTCGCAAGCTGACGTTGCTTTGCGAGAACATGGGGCGGATCAACTACGGCCCCCACATCCTGGACCGCAAGGGTCTTTCCGCCGTGCGGCTGGGCAACGCCTACCACTTCGGCTGGGAGACCTGCCCTCTGCCCATGGAGTCCTTCGAGGGGATTCCCTTCGGAAGCTTCCATACCACCTCCCGTCCCGCCTTCCACAAGGGAAATTTGCAGATCCAAGGCACCCCCTGCGATACCTTCCTGTCCACCCGCGGGCTTCACAAGGGCTTCGTGGTGGTGAACGGCGTTAATATCGGCAGATATTACACCGACGCAGGCCCCCAATACGCTCTGTATATTCCCGCGCCCTTCTTGAAGGAGGGGGACAACGAGATCCTGGTTTTCGAAAGCGAAGCCACGGAAACCGATACCCTCACCTTCCGCGACGCTCCCGATTACACGAAATAACCAAAAAACCCCTGTCTTTTTTGTGAAAAACAGGGGTTTTCTTATTCCCCTCTTGACAAGAACTGTCTAATGTGTTAGAATTTGATTGTCGAACGAGATAGACATTTTTGAAAGGACTGATTCCCATGAAGAAGATTCCAAAGGTTTTTGAAAGCGAATACCGTTTTTGCCTGATCCTGTGGGAGCACGAGCCCGTGACCTGCGCGCAGCTGGCAGTTTTGTGCAAGGAGAAGCTGGAGTGGTCCCGCACCACCACCTATACGGTGATCAAGCGTCTGGAGGAGCGGGGAGTCTTGAAGAACGAGCATCCCGTGATCACCTCCCTGGTCACCAAGGACGAGGTACAGCTTGCAGAGCTGGAGGAAATGATGGAAAAGCGGTTTGAGGGCTCCTTGCCCGCTTTCGTAGCCGCCTTTGCCAAACAGCAGAACCTTTCCGAAGAAGACGTGGAGGAGATCCGCAGGATCATAGACAAGGGGGCCCGTTGAGATGACACAATTCTTTATTCAACTATTAAACGCAAGCATAGCGTCGTCCTGGCTGATCGGGGCGGTGTTGCTGGTGCGTTTGATCATCAAGGGGCGTTCGCCCCGCTGGATCGCCTGCCTGCTTTGGGGGCTGGTGGCGCTCCGCTTGGTGGTTCCCTT
>JAFXBC010000053.1 GCA_017516825.1 Clostridia bacterium
CGCGTGGCGGTCAGCAGGTTTACGTTGGCATCATAAAAGCGCGAGTAGCCGGAAGCAAGGAAGGTACTTTCGTCAACATAGATCACTCTGGTGGCTTCCCCATGGCATTCTTCGCACACATAGCCGCAGGGAACTTCTGCTGCCGCCTCCACATAGCCGCAGAGCGCGTCATGGGTATGGGTGCAGGCTTCCGCGCATTCTTCCCCACATTCGTGGGTGCAGGGAGAACCCTCCACAGCAGGGGCATAGCCGCAGTCCGCGGTATGCTCTGTGTGGTGGTCACACAGGTTGTCACCCTCCGCCGCAAACACCGCGGTGGGCAGCAGACCCACCACCATGACGATGGCAAGAAGCATGCTAAAAAATCGTTTTTTCATAATTGGTTCCTCCTTTGGGAATCAAATAATTTACATAGTTTTTCTTCTCAGCGGGGTCGTTTCCGCCTGCGCCCCGGTTTACCCGGTGGCTTGTTTTCTTTTGAGCAGATCGAAAATTGCCTGCTCTGTGGTTTGGTCTACATACTCCCGGAACTTCTTCAGGGTGTTCATGCCAAGGGCCTGATAGTTCATGGCAAGCACTTTCCTGATTTTCTCGTCCCGCACCTCTTTGGGAATGTTGTAGATGGAGAGAATCGTTTTGAGCGCACCGCCTACGCGAATCTCCAGCGGTGCAGAATCGGATGTAGTGAACAGCGTGGCGTACTCAATGCCGGAAACCAGGGCTTCCGCTTCCGCAAAGTAATCGTCCGTCCAGTCGGGGCAGTATTCCTGAAAGACTTCCTTCGCCCGCTCCCGGTCATTCTTGCGAATCAGGTCCATACAAAGCTCGCTCCGATAGGCGGAAAGGAAGAAATCCTTCGCCACTTCGTCCGCTTCACAGGCAGAGGCAATGGTCAGCAGCTCCAGGCAGATCGCCATGATGGAGCTGTAGCCTTCCTGGGCTTCCTCCTCCATCAGTTTCCACTGATACTTACAGAGCATTTCCACCAACTCTGCCAGCATATGCTCCTTCGTATGAAAATGGAAGGTCATATTACCGGGACTCATATTCAATTTCTTGCACATAGAGTGTACCGTGGTTTTGGTATAACCGTCATTCAAAAAACAGTTTGCCGCAAGCCGAACGATCTCACTGCGCGTAAGCTCTTTCCTGTCTACCCGTATCACGCTGGCGATACCTCCCATCATTGCCGGAATACAGCAGATGCATTATTGTAATCATTCACGATACTATTATAGTACATGTACTATGAAAAGTCAATACCTAATTTGGATATTTTTTTCCTTGATTTCCAATCATTCAACAGAAAGAAAGTTTATAATTTTGATACGGACACTTATCTCACTTACGAAAACAAAAAAAGCCTTATAAATCAAGGCTTTTGAACAAAAAAATAAGGACTATAACCTCAATACTTATCGTATCAAAATTACAGTCCTTATTTGGTCTGAGTGACAAGATTTGAACTTGCGGCCTCTACCACCCCAAGGTAGCGCGCTACCATCTGCGCCACACCCAGATACCAACCGGGGGTCGTGTTGCCTCGTTCAGACAACGGCGTTATTATAGCACAAAGTTTCGGTTCTGTCAAGCCTTTTTTCACTTTTTTTCATTATTTTTTCGTCAAAAAACAGGTGCAAAAAATCCATTCTTTTGGGTGGTTTTTTGGGAGATCTCAAACGCTGTGATCCATGCGGTACCCTACCCCAAGCTCGTTATAAATGTACTTGGGCTCTGCGGGAGTGATCCCGAATTTTCTACGGATATTGGCCATGTTCACCTGGAGTTTTTTAATGCTGCTGTCGTCGGCACGTTCGCCCCAGATCTCTTTGATCACGGCAGAATAGGTCATAAGCTTGCCACAATGCTCCGAAAGGAACGCAAGGATGTTATACTCCGTTTGGGTCAGCTTCACCTCTTCCCCGCCCAAGAAGGTTCTGCGAGCGTCGTAATCAATGGTCATTTCCCCCAGCACAAATTTGCCGCCCGGAAGCCGTCCTTCGTCGTTGCAATGGCGGGTGTTCCGCAATGCGGCGCGAATACGGGCAAGAAGCTCACCGCTGCTGAAGGGCTTTGTGACGTAGTCGTTGGCTCCCAGGTCCAAAGCGGAGATCTTATCACTTTCATCCGTTCTGGCAGAAAGTACCACAACGGGCGTCAGGGAGTCTTTGCGGACGTACCGCAGGAATTTCAAGCCGTCTGCGTCAGGGAGACCGAGATCCAAAATGGCAAGATCGGGAAGATAAGATTCGAACAAAAGGATGGCGGAATCGCAGGTTTCGCATTGGATGACCTGATAGCCGTTCGCCTCCAACATGGTGGAAATGAGAGAGCGGATATTGGACTCGTCCTCGATCACGAGAATTTTATACTTATTATTCATTGCCTTTCTCCTCTAAACGTAAGATAAAACGGAACAATGCACCGCCGGAAGGTACGTTTTCGGCGGAGATCTTTCCGCCGTGGGCACCGATGATCGTAGCGCAGACGGAAAGACCGATGCCGGTGTTTTTCTTTTGAGAATCTGCCGGGGCTTCCTTATGCTCATAGTAGCCCAGGAAAAGATCCTGCATTTTTTCCTTGGAGATCCCGCATCCGTTATCCTGCACCTCAAATACGGCTACGTCCTCCCGGACGTACACCCTGAGGATCAGCCTTGTCATACCCTCACTGTGAATCACGGCATTTTCCAAAATATTCACAAGTACTTGCTCAATAAGCATTGCATCCATGGGGATGATCAAAACCTCATCGGGCAGAAGGACCTCAACCTTTCTGTCGGGGTAGCGTTTTTTGAATTTCAGCAAGACCGAGGACACAAGCTCGTCCAAAACAGTGGGGGATTTGGAGATCTTAACGTTCCCGCTGTCGATACGGGTAACGGAAAGAAGATTTTCCACCATGCGGACCAGCCAGACGGAGTCGTCCCGAATGCTTTGAAGCATTTTGTTTTTTTGCTCCGGAGAGAGATATTCCCCATCCTCCAAAAGAGCGGCGGCAGAGCCGTAGATGGTGGTCAGCGGGGTACGGATGTCATGGGAAACGGCGCGGAGAAGGTTTGCGCGCATACGCTCCTTTTCGCTTTCCAGGCGGATCTCCTCGTTCCGCTTGACTTTCGTGGTCAGTGCGCCGGTCAGTACCGCAATGATGATCATAACCACGGCGGAGATCAGATTTACGGGAGTTATGAAGTCAAAGGCGAAGTACGGAAAGGTGAAGGCGTAGTTGATGGCCAGAGTGCTGACGATGGCGGAGAAGATGCCGTAGACGTATCCTCTGGTGGTCAGAGAGATCAGAAATACGGCGAACGCAAACAGCGTGGTGATCTGTTCGTCGATGCCAAACACCTTTTGGAAGGAAACGCTGATCACGAACGCCAACGCCAGTATGACGACGGTGATCAAAATATCTCTTGCGACGGAGCGTTTTGTCATAAGCTACCCTTCTTTCCTTTCTTTATACTTTTATCATAACAAAGGAGGCTGTAAATTGCAACAGCCTCCCGAAAAATATTTTAACCAAAAATGTTAAACTGGACGAAGATTGCGGAGAGCAAAGATGCAACCAGAGAAACTACGGTGATCTGGGTGTTAATGGAAGGACCTGCGGTATCCTTGAAGGGGTCACCAACAGTATCACCGATAACGGCAGCCTTATGAGCCTCGGAGCCCTTACCACCTTCGTTGCCGGCTTCCACGTACTTTTTGGAGTTATCCCATAGACCGCCTGCGTTGGACATGAACAAAGACAGCAACAGACCGGAAACGATGTTACCCAGCAAGAAACCGCCCACGGCAGCGGGACCGCCGATGAAGCCTACGCCGATGGTAGCCAGAATAGCAACCAGACCTGCGGGGATCAGCTCACGAAGAGCACCGGTGGTAGCAACGTCAATACACTTGTCGTACTCGGGCTTAGCATCCTCTTTGCCTTCCTTCAGGCCGGGGATGGTATCGAACTGACGGTGGATCTCCTTAACCATTTTCTGTGCATTCTTGTCAACGCCCAGAATCAGCATTGCGGAGAAGACTGCAGGGATAGCCGCACCGATAAGCACACCGAAGAATACGGTGGGATCCATGATATCGAAGCCTGCGATGTTGGCGCCTGCGGCGTTAGCTTCGGACATAAAGGTACCAAGCAGGGAGATTACGGTCAGACCTGCCGCGCCGATGGAGAAGCCCTTGGTAACGGCCTTAACGGTGTTACCTGCAGAGTCAAGCTCGTCGGCTACGCGGATAGCATCTTCGCCCAAGCCGCCCATTTCTGCAAGACCGCGGGCGTTGTCAACGATGGGACCGTATGCGTCATTGGAGATGATCATGGCAACGATGGAAAGCATACCAACTGCCGCCATAGAAATACCGAACAAGGGATAGTTTGCGCCGTACTCGGCGATGAGAGCCTCGGTGCCGCAGATCTTGTAAGAAACAAGTGCGGAAACAGCGATACCGATCATTGCGGGAAGCGCAGACAGGAAGCCGTAGGAAACACCGGACAGAATGGTGAATGCGGGGCCGCTCTTGGAAGCGCCTGCACACTTCTTAACGATGGGCTTGGAGTCGTCGGTGAAATAGTCGGTTGCAAGACCGATGATCACGCCTACGATCAGACCGGTAGCGGAGCAAGCCCAGATGTGCCAGGAGAAGCCGAACAGGGCGGTAGCACCTGCGGTGAATGCCAGGAACAGAGCGGAGGTTACGTAAGTAGAAGAGTTGAGAGCCTTGGTGGGAGTACCTTTCTTGGTGATACGAGCGGTAGCGATACCCAGGATGGAAGCCAGAAGGCCGAGAGCCGCATAGCAGAGAACCATCATTACGTTCATCTCGCCTGCGCCGAGAGTCTGGGCGATAACCAGCGCGGAGGTCATAGCGGCTACGTTGGAGTCGAACAGATCGGCACCCATACCTGCAACGTCGCCTACGTTGTCACCAACGTTGTCGGCGATAACTGCGGGGTTACGGGGGTCGTCCTCTGCGATGCCAAGCTCAACCTTACCGGTCAAGTCAGCGGCAACGTCAGCAGTCTTGGTGAAGATACCGCCGCCTGCTTTTGCAAACAGAGCCAGGGAGCTTGCACCGAAGGAGAAGCCAAGAAGAATGGATGCTTCCTTAACGACCATCAGCACTGCGGAAACGCCAAGCACTGCACAGCCGACGACGATCAGACCCATAACGGAGCCGCCACGGAAGCCGATGAGGAATGCGGGCTTAATGCCCTTCTTAGCAGCCTCTGCGGATCTGCCGTTGGAAAGGCTGGCAACCACCAGACCAAGCTTACCGGCGATAGCGGAAAGCACGGTGCCGCAGATATAAGAAACGGCCATAGCAACGTTCTTCCATATTTCTGCACCTTCGGACCAGATGGGCTTGGGAAGGAGCACCAGGATCAGCACTGCGATCACAGAGGCAAAAATGGCGAGAATCTTATACTCGCGCTTCATAAAGGTGTTAGCGCCCTCGCGGATCAGCCGGGCGACTTCGGTGATTCTCTTGTTCTGCTGAGCCTGGCGTTTTACCCAAACGTACAGGTACGCAGCGAACAGGAACGCGATTGCGGCAACCAGGATAGAGATGCCGTAGAACATGTTCAACGTAGGTTCCATAAAACCCTCCAAATTGTTTTTTTTCGTAAGTAGACGCTCCAAGGATCTTCGATGGTTTGCACCCGTCGGTATAAACCGATGGATTTCAACATCAAGGACACAGAAGCCCCTACTTCGACCGCGTTTCATAATATCATCGGTTCTGTGGTTTGTCAACCGAAACGAAGTCTTCTTTACCGTATCTTTGCTGCTTTTCAAGTCCTTAAAAAAATGAAAAACAAATCTCCGAAAATTTGATATATCTCTTTCTTTTTTTGTTGAAATGTGCTATACTGTTTTTATCATATAAAAAGGTATGGAAACGATTTATGGCGAAGCTGTACTTCAAATACGGTGCAATGGGGTCCTCAAAAACGGCCCAGGCACTGATCACCAAGTTCAACTACGAAGAACGGAATATGAAGGTCTGGCTCATCAAGCCGGCCTTGGACACCCGCGACGGTAAGGAAACGGCGCGTTCCCGGGTAGGACTGAAAGCGCCCTGCAGAGCCGTTGAGAGGGCTGAGGATCTGTTTGCCCTTTTTGAAAGAGAAGCCTCCGACTGCGACGTGATCATTGCAGACGAATGTCAATTTCTTACGGAATCTCAGGTGGATCAACTGCGTAAGATCGTTGATGAAAAGAAGATCCCGGTGATGTGCTTTGGATTGCGGGCGGATTTTCTTTGTCATCTGTTCGAGGGAAGCAAGCGTCTCTTTGAGGTGGCGGACTCCATTGCGGAGATCAAGACCATTTGCGCCTGCGGCTCCAAGGCCATCGTCAACGCACGGTTGGACGGCAACATGAGGGTAGTTACCGACGGCGAGCAGGTGATGCTTGGCGGCAACGAAAGCTATATCGCTCTTTGCCACAAGTGTTGGAAGCAGAAGATCAAACAGCAGAAGGAGGAAGCCCATGTTTGAGCAGATCCGAAATCTCATCGAAGAACATACCACCGTTATTCTTCACAGACATAAAAATCCCGACGGGGACGCTTTGGGATGTCAGATAGGGCTTTGGTATCTTTTGAAGGAGAACTATCCCGCAAAAGAGATCTATATCGTGGGAGATATGACGCCTCGTTATGCGTTTATTGCAGGTCGAGAGATGGACGTTATCGGGGATGAAGCATACAAAGATGCCCTTGCCATCGTGCTGGATACCTCCGCAAAAAACCTCATCAGCGACGAAAGATATACTTTTGCAAAAGTCACAGCCAGGATCGATCATCATATTTTCGTGGAGCAGATCGCTTCCCACGAGGTGACGGACACCTCCTTCGAAAGCTGCTGCGGGATGATCGCCGCAATGGCTCTGGAATGTGGGTGGAAGCTCTCCCCCGCCGCGGCCAAGGCGCTTTACACAGGGATGATCACGGATTCCGGGCGGTTCCGCTACGATTCCGTATCTTCCAAGACCTTCCGTATGGCTTCTTATTTGATGGAAGCGAAGTTCGACACCGGGGATATCTACCGTAATCTGTATGCGGACGATCTGTTTTTCATTCAACTTCGAGCGAAATACGCATTGAAGATCCAAACCACCAAACAGGGGGTCGCTTATATCTACACAAGCAAGGAAGAAGGCCAAAGCTACGGTGCCGACACCTTCACCCTCTCCCGCGGGATGGTGAACGTGATGTCGGAGATCCGTGGCATTCACAGTTGGGTGAATTTCACGGAAGCGGAGGAAGGGGTCCTTTGCGAGATCCGCTCCAATATGTATAACATCAATCCCATCGCTGTAAAATTCGGCGGCGGAGGACATCAAAAGGCCAGCGGCGCGACGCTGAAGGATCGAGAGGAGGCCATGGCGCTTCTTGAGGAGATTTGCGCCCTTGGGGAGACATCATTATGAACGAAGCAATCAAGCAACAGATATTTGAAAAGATCAAGGCATACAAGCGGATCATCCTGTTCCGTCACCAACGGCCGGACGGAGATGCGGTGGGCTCAACCAAGGGCCTGCGTCAGATCCTGAAGGACAGCTTTCCCGAAAAAGAGGTTTATCTTCTGAACACCGATTACTCGGACTACGTTGCTTTTTTGGGGAAAGAGGACGAGGAGATCGACGAGGATCTCTACGCGGATGCCTTGGGGATCGTTCTGGATACCGCCACGGCGGCAAGGATCTCCAACCCCAGATACAGACTTTGCAAGGAGCTGATCAAGATCGATCATCACATTCCCACAGATTCTTACGCGGATCTGGAATGGGTGGAGGAGGAACGCTCCTCCTGCTGTGAGCTGGTGGCGGAGTTTTACCGCACCTTTGCGGAGGACATGGTACTTTCCACGGAAGCGGCCACCTACGTTTACGCAGGGATGGTGACGGATTCCGGAAGATTCAGATTCCGTTCCGTCAGCGGAGAGACCCTGCGTTTGGCGGGAATGCTTTTGGATCGGGGCGTGGATGCGGAGCAATTGTACGCCAATCTGTATATGAAGGAATTTGAAACGCTGAAGTTCCAGTCCTACGTTTATCAGACCATGCAGATCACGGAAAACGGCGTTGCTTACGTATTCATCGACAAAAAGACCCAGTTGCGGTTCGGCTTGACCTTTGAGGAGGCTTGCGCCTGCGTGGGGTATATGGATTCCATCAAGGGAAGTCTCATTTGGCTGGCGTTTATCGAAGGAAGCGACGGAAGCATCCGCGTGCGGTTTCGTTCCCGCTTCGTAACGGTAAACGAGATCGCGGAGATCTACGGCGGGGGCGGTCATGCCTGCGCCAGCGGTGCTACCGTGGAAAACAAAAAGCAGATGCGGGATCTGCTGAAGATGGCCGACGAACGGCTGAAAGAGTACAAAGAGAACAACGAGGGCTGGTTATGAGGATCCTATTGACCAACGATGACGGCATCTTCTCCCCCGCTATTCCCAAGATGGCGGAGATCTTCGGTAAATACGGCGAGGTCACCGTGATCGCTCCCAAAAAGGAGCAGAGCGGAAAGAGCCAGACCATTGAATTCCGAAATCCCATTGAGATCAAGCAGGTGGAATACGCTCCCGGGAAGATGGGATACGCCGTGGATTCCACCCCTGCGGATTGCGTTCGTTACGGCATCGTGGGACTGAAGCAGAGGTTTGATCTGGTGGTTTCCGGCATGAACATCGGGTATAACCTTGGGGACGATATCGCTTATTCCGGCACGGCGGGCGCCGTTTTGGAGGGTGCAAGGCTTGGGGTCAGAGGAATGGCCTTCTCTGCAGAGTACCGCGCCTTGGAAGTTGGGCTTGCCCATTTGCCAAAGACTCTGGAGTGGATCTTTGAAAACCGTCTTCCGGAAAAGAATATGCTTTACAACGTAAATTTTCCGCCAACAATCAAGGGCATCCGCATCACAAAACAGGGCGGTATATACTACCATGACGAATTCGTCCCCCAGGGGAACGATCTGTACCTGCAGGTGGGTGCGCCCTTGGATCGGAAATTTGACGATCTTACCGTGGACATCGACGCGGTGCTGAACGGCTATATCTCCATCACGCCCTTGACGGCTGAGAAGACCGAATTCCCGGCTTTCGAAGCCTTGAAGCATTTACATGCATAAGTAAAAGGAGCTTTCTGTTTCGGAAGCTCCTTTTTGTCGTTATGCGGCGAAATAGGTTTTTTGATACGGGAGATAAAAGACGATCTTGGTTTTGTTAAGCAGCGAGGCCATGGCGACGGGTACGTAAGGTGTGGGAGCGTAGTCGGTTTTGCTGGAAAGAGTTCCGCCGCCGGTGATATTGCCGAAGGTCTCTCCCCAACCGCCGAAGTAGTTGAGGTATTCCGTGAAGTCGTTGTAATGGTTGTAGGTATAGAACAGGTATTTCTCGTTGGGATCGATGATCTCGTTATGATTGGCATCGTAGCGGGTATAAACGATCCTGGCCGCACCCCGGGTGATGGTGCTTCCGTCGTTGTAGATCCTGGCGGGATATGCGGGGTCGCAATCCGTTCCGGTGGTGCCGATATCGATCTCGTAATAATACAGATCGCCGCCGCAACCGCTGATATCGGGAAGCTCAGGCTCGTAGGGATACTTTTCCGTATTGCCGGTAAACTTGGTGTGGTTGAGACGAAGATACTCTCCCCAAATGCTGTCCTCAGGCTCCGTGCGCTTGCTGTCCGTATAATTTGCAGGAACGTCACCGAAGGCGTAGACGTAGGCGGCTACCTCCTCCAGGGTGATATAGCCTCCTCCGCGGTAGACGCGGAAGACCTCAAGGCCGTAGGCGTTCACAACGACGTAAGTGTTGCTGTCGGCGTAATACGGGGTGTTGTTGCGGATCAAGGCGCCCTCCAGGGTGGGGCGATAGGCGGACAGGATCGGTGCTTGATTGGGAACGGTCTCCGCACCGGAAAGCTCTCCTTTGGCGGAACGTCGGATCGCCTCCTCGTAGCTGTCTGCGGGATCGCTGTCGCCGTAGAAGGCATCCCTGGCGGCTTCATCCACGGCTGAGTGATCCATGGAAAGCTCCGTTACCACCTTGATGAATGCAGTGGCCTTATATCCGCCGTATCGGACAGTTACTGCAGAGGAGCCCTCGGAAAGGGCGGTCACAAGCCCGGTCTGATCCACGGTGACACAACTACCGCTGGATTCCCATTCCAAGGAATCGGCAAGCTCGGAAGGCGCGTTCGTCAAAAGCTGCAGGGAGGAACCGACCAAAAGCTCCGTACGGTCGCAATTGGTGATCTCCAAGGAGGTGAGAGCAACGTCCGAGGAACATCCACAGGAAAGGAGAAGCACCAAAAAGGTCAGCAGAAGTATACAGCTTCTTTGTATCATTCGTTTCATCAAATCACCGCCTTTCTTCATGGGATTATATTAACAGATTCCTTCCCTTTCGTCAAGAGAAAAATGCCTTCTCCCGTAACAGGAGAAGGCATTTTTTAGAAATTACTTCGTAAAAGTACAACCGCTGGTAAACTCGATGGTGCCGTTGTAATTTGTAAGCACGCCGGAGACGGAGATCACGTCGCCTACGGCAAGCGCTTCTGCGCCGGTACCCTTCAGACGATAGCATACGATGGGTTTGTCCTCGCAGCCATCAATGGTGATGGTGACGGTGATGTTCTTGTACTGCTCGCTGTAAGGGGTGCCGATCTCGGTGATGGTACCGGTGAGGGTATACTTGTGGCCGCCGGAAAGGGTCTCCTGGTTACCCAGAGTATAAGCCGCATCTACGATAGCCTTGGGGGTATCGTAGATCTCAACCTCTACGTTGCCGGCCTCGTAGGAATCCAAGGAACATCCTGCATCGAACTCAATAGTGCCGTTATAGTTCTTGATCTTACCGGTAACGGTGATGATGTCGCCGATCTTGATCTTGTCGGCGCCGTCACCCTTCAAACGGTAGCACAGAATGGGTTTATCTTCAAGGCCTTCGATGATGATGAAGACGGATACGTTCTTATAGCCGTCGTCATAAGGAGTCTGGACGGAAGAGATCACACCGGTGAGAGTGAACTGAGCGCCTTCTGCCAGGAAGGTGTCTTTCTCCAGGGCATAGGCGGCGTTCACGATCTTTTCGGGGGTATCCAACGCGGGAGGAACGGGATCGTCGGGCTCGTCAACGGGGGGCTCGGAGGGCTCGTCGGGCTCGTCCACGGGAGGCTCGGAGGGCTCGTCGGGTTCGTCCACGGGAGGCTCGGAGGGCTCATCGGGCTCGTCTACGGGAGGCTCGGAGGGCTCATCGGGCTCGTCTACGGGAGGCTCGGAGGGCTCGTCGGGCTCGTCTACGGGAGGCTCAGAGGGCTCGTCGGGTTCGTCCACGGGAGGCTTTTCCGTCAAGGTGTAGGAATCCAGGGTACAGCCTGCGTCAAACTCGATCTTGCCATTATAATTCTTAATAACACCGGTGACAGTAACGGTATCGCCAACGCCGATCAGCTCCGCGCCCTCGCCCTTGAGGCGGAAGCACTGAATGGGCTTATCGGTCATGTCGCCAACAACGATGGTAACGGTCACGTTGCCGTACTGCTCGCTGAATTCGGTATCCACGGTGGTGATCACACCGGTAAGGGTGTAGGGGTTACCTGCGGAAAGGGTTGTGCCAACTTCAAGAGCGTATGCGGCGTTCAGAATAGCCTCGGGAGTTTCGTAGATCTCTACGTCGAAGCCTTCGCCTGCCTCGTAGGAATCCAGGGTACATCCTGCATCGAACTCAACGGTGCCGTTGTAGTTCTTCAGAATACCGGAAACGGTGATGGTGTCCCCCGCCTTGATGGCATCGGCGCCCTCGCCCTTCAGACGGTAGCACTGGATGGGCTTGTCTTCCATGTCACCTACAACGATGGTAACGGTCACGTTGCCGTACTGCTCGCTGTATGCGGAATCGATGGAGATGATCATACCGGTGAGGGTGTAAACGTGAGCGGCAGAGAGAACCATGCCGGTCTCCAGCTCGTAAACGGCATTAACGATCTCCTCGGGAGTTTCGTAGATCACTACATCGTCACCGGAGGGCTTGTTTGCCTCGGCAGTCTCCTTCAGGATCAGACCTCCGGGGAACTGGGAAACGCCGCTGTTTTCTGCGTTGATGTAGGAAGATTCGGAGATGCAGAAGGTGGCAAAGGAGGAGTAAGTGCCTACTACGTACTCACCGCCCTCGACAACGGTGCACCAAGCGTTCTCGGCGGTCTTGTAATACCAAACGGAGCCTGCATCCACGCTGTAATTCAGGTACTTGCTGACCTTGCCGTCGTCGGAGGTGACGGTGGAAGCGGTGATATAGTTCTTGGCATCGCCGATCATGGTATAGAACTTGTAACCGTCGTCAACCTTTTCCGCAAAAAAGTCGGGAGCTTCGGTGGGATCTACGGTAGACTTGATGAACTTGTTTTCCTGGAGCTCGTGGGTAGCATAGAGAGTCTGGCCAAGGTTTGCCTGTACCAGATAGAACTTATACGCTACACCCTCCTCGGGCTCTGCAACGATGGAAGAATTGTCCACGATGGGAACAATGCGTTCGTAGGTCTTGGTCTGGGTCTCCCCTGCGGCGTTCTTGACGGTGGCCGTCAGCTTATAAGGAATCTCAGCTTCGGTCTTGGCAGGGACATCAACCGTCCAGAAGCCAGCTTTGGAGCTTTCCTTAACGGTGATCAGCTCGTTATCGGTTTCCCAGGTTACGGTGAACTCGGTGGTACCGATCATCAGCTTACCCACAACGTCGTAATCGGTGGGAGTGTTCTTGGCGGCGTCCTTATACAGGTTGTGCAGATAAGTAACCGCCTGGGCAAGAGTGGCGCCTTCTTCAACTACGGGCTCTTCGGAGCAGGAAGCCAGACAGCCCATACAAACGATCATAGCCAGCAGAAGGGCAAGGATCTTTTTCATAGTCGGATATTCTCCTTATTTTTATATTCTTTGGCGTTACGAAACGGTAACGTCGTTGACGGAGAACAGCTTGATCTGGTATTCCCCGTCGAAATAATCGATAAGTCCTTTGACGGAAATGGTTTTCCCGCGGAAGTAAGACTCGGTGATCAGATTACCCTCCATATCGTACAAAACGATGGTACGAACGATGAAGGTGCGATCCCCTGCCTTACAGGTCAAGGACATTGCGCCCTTGGAGGAGCTTTCCTCGTTGGAGGTGGTATACACGTCCACCACCTCCAGGCCTTCCATAGAAACGGAGGTATAGATGGAAAGCTCTGCGAAGGAATAGGACTTGACTTCCTCGCCCACGGTGACGGACACGGAGCCGGACAGAAGCTGTTCGGGAGTGATGGACACGAAGGCGGGAGTGTGGCCGTCGCTGATCTTCTGGATGTTTCCGGGATCATCGGGCTTCATCAAGGAGTATTCCAAGCCGGAGACCTGGTAGGTGCCGCCGGTCTCGTAATACTGGACGGTACCCACGATACGGACACGGTTGCCCACGGAAAGGATCTCCAGGCCCTTGCCGTTGAGAGCGTAGCCGTAGTAGACCTGCATGCCGTAGTAAAGATCCGTTTCGGGGTCGTATTCCTCGACATAGACGGTGTTGTTGCTGTCCTTGGTGATCACGCCCTCAAAGGCGACCTTGGTGTTGTCGTACGCGGTGACGTTCAGCCGCAATTCCTTCAGCGTCAGCTCCTGAGCCTGGCCGTAGGGGAAGTTGGGGTCCTTTTCACCGGAATGAACGTGAAGCTTCTCCGTTTTCGCCTGATTGATGGCCGCCATACAGGTCTCGCCGTAGCGGTTGTTTGCGGAATTGGAGGCGATGGCAAGACCCTCCTGGAGGATCTCGATGTTCAGGTTGCGGTAAGCTTCCGAGCCTGCCTCTCGATACCATACCCAAACCAGATAGCGATCTCCCGTGGAGTCAGCGTTCCATTTGCCGTCGTCGGATTCCACGATGATGGAGGTGGCGTTTTGAAGCTTGGACTTGGTATAGTTGGAGGCGGCTTTTCCCCATTCCTCGATCTTACCCGTGGATTCGGGCGTGTTGATGGCAAGGTATCTGGCCTTCAGCACACCCCCGGGCATAACGGAGGAAGGAACGTGGAAATGGGTGGTGTCGCCGTCGATAAAGGCTTTGACGGTGACCTCCTGCTTCAACGTAGCGGAGCCTTCCTCCAGCTTTACGGAGGCGGCGTAGTCCACGTGCTCCGCCTTGGGAGTCTCCTCTGCGGGGGCACAGGAGACCAAAACGGAAAGCAGCAGGGCAAGAGCGGTTAAGCAAATAAAGATCTTACGAAACGTCTGCTTCATGGGGATCAGTTACCTGCCTGGTACTTACATTCGGCGATGGCATCCTCAAACGCCTTCTTGATCTGCGCTTCCGCATCATTGCCCCAGTCGGAGGACAGGCACTTTTGCATCAGAAGACCAACCTGGTCGCGGGCGGTAGAAGAACCGTTGAATGCGGGAGAGGTGTAGTATGCCTTTTCCTGCTCCAGACAGATCTTGGCACTGAGTGCGGAGATATAATCGCCGCCGTCGGCCAGATCCAGGAAGTCGCCCTTATAGATGGGGTTCTCGCCAACGGACTTGATCACGGGAACGTAGCCGGAGGCCATGGAGAACTCAGCCTGGAATTCAACGGTGGTGCAGAGGAACTTCACGAACAGCCAGGAAGCCATTACCTCCTGGGGATCGTTCTTCTTGAAGATGCACAGAGAGGGACCCTGGGAAATAACCTTGGGATTTGCGGCATTAAGCTGGGGGATGGTAGCGATACCAACCTCGAAGGGATATGCATCGTTGACCTTATCGGGACGCTGGTGGGTAGCACCTGCGGAAGAACCGATGGACATATAGCTGTTACCTACGTCGGATTCGGCCTTGGTGAACAGCTCGGAGGTGTAACCACCGGAGATCTCCTGGGTGGTTACGTAGCCCTTCTGATACCATTCTCTGAAGCGGGCAACAAAGGCACGGTTAGTCTCGTTGTCGAACAGGAACAGATCGTCGCCGGTGGCGGAGGTATAAGCGGAGCCGGACTGCTCACACATGGTGATGAACCAGTTGGACTCGGAGTCATAGCCAAGAGGAATGGAATCGGGATCGATAGACTTGATCTGCTCGCAAACGGCTTCCAGCTCGTCCCAGGTGGTGGGAACCTTGATGCCGTGCTTGTCGAAGAAGGTCTTATTGTAGTACAGAACCTCAGTGGACTTGGAGAGAGGCATGGTATACATCTTACCGTCGCCGAACTGCTTGCCTTCATCGTAGTAACCCTTGATGAAGTCTGCGATCTGGGCATCGGTAAGGCCAAGGATCTCCTTGGAGCCGTCGGCTCTGGTGACCTCCAGGTCGCTGGCGATGAGGGAATCCAGGGTGGTGACTGCCTGCGCCAGGTTGTACAGAGCAACGTGGTCGGGATAGCAGTATGCGATGTTGGGCTGGTTGCCTACGGTGATCTCGGTCTTGATCTGATCGCGAACGTCATCGTAGCTGCCAACCTGCTCGTGCTGAACGGTGATGTTGGGGTAGAGCTTGTTGAACTCTGCAATGTAGCGATCCAGTACGTCACGCAGGTTTGAACCCATGGTGTGATAGAAGGTGATGGTGACGGGCTTGGAGGTGTCAAATCCGCCTTCGGGGATGATGAAATCCGCGGCGACGCCGCCGCCGGATTCACAGCCTGCAAAAGCGAAGACCCCAAGGATCATGGTCGCAACCAATAGGAGGGAAACGAGGATTCTCTGTGTTTTCACGTTTGAAAATTCCTTTCGTATATAAATTTTACTTTTTTAACCCTTGATACCGCTGCGGGAAACGCCCTTCATGATATACTTCCGCAGGAAGATAAATACCAGGAAAAGGGGCAGAGAAACGATGGCGACCGCCGCCATCTGCACGGGAATGTTTACGTCGCCCGTGGAATCGGTGAAGGCGTTACGCAAGCCGTTGGTGATCAACTGGTACTTCTCGTCGTTGGCAACCAAGCGGGGCCAGACGTAGGAGTTCCAGGCGCCCATCATCTTCAGGATCGTGATGGAGATGAGAGTGGGCAACGCCAGAGGGATCATCACCTTCCAGAGATACTTCAGATCGCTTGTACCGTCCACCTTAGCGGCCAGGTACAGCTCGTTGGGGATCTGCAGGAAGTTTTGCCTTAGCAGATAGATATAGAAAACACTCACCAGGAAGGGGACGATCAAAACCGTGTAGGAATCCATCCAGCCAAGGGAGTTGACCGTGGCGTAATTGGTGATTGTAAACAGCTCGCCAGGGATCATCATGGTGGCCAGCAAAGCGGCAAACAAAGCGTTCTTGCCCTTGAATTCCAGTCTTGCGAAGGCGAAGGCGGAAAGCACGGTGATCACCAGCGACAAAAGCGTGGAGACCAGACCCACGTACAGGGTGTTTAAGAACAATCTGCCCAGGTTTGCTTGGTTGAAGGCTTCCACGTAGTTGCTCCAAAGGATCTCCTTGGGGAACAGAGTGGGCACGGAAAGACGGTATTCGTCGATGGATTTCACGGAGGAGATCAGCATCCAATAGAAGGGAAACAGCACGATCAACGCCATGACGATGAGGAACAGGTAGACCCAGAATTTGGAAAGGATCTTGCCTGCCGTCTGCTTGGAGGATACCTTTTGCAGGTCTTTTGCGTGCATGGTTTTGTTATCAGACATGACGGTTCCTCCTTAATAATGAGTCTTCTTTTTGCTGACGTACAGGTTGATCATGGTCACCACGAAAATGATGCCGAACAGGATCAATGCCGCAGCACTCGCTCTGCCCTGCTGGGTAGAGAGGGAGTCGTAGATAAAGCCAACCATGGTATTCAGTCTCTTGGCGTCGCCTGCAGGGCCCATGTGTTCGCCGAAGATACCGACGATGGAGGAATATTCCTTGAAGCCGCCGATGAAGCCTGTGATCACAACGTAGGCCAGCATGGGAGACAGCAGAGGCACCGTGATCTTGGTAAAGACACGGCTGCGACGGGTGCCGTCCACGCGGGCGGCGTCGTAATACTGCTTGTTGATGCTCTGGAGGCCGCCCAGAAGGATCAGGATCTTAAAGGGCAGGGCGTTCCATACGATGTAGACCACCATGACGGTGATATTGGCGGCGTAGGTGGAGCCGGCATTGATCCAGTTCACCGCTTCCCCGCCGAAAAACTCGATGACGTTGTTGATGATGCCTGCGGTGACAACGATCTCGTTCTCGCCGCCGAAAGCAGAGCCAACCATGTTGAACATGGCGGCAAACACCATGCCGATGGCGATGGAGTTGGTCACGTAGGGCAGGAAGAAAATGGTCTGCAAAATACGCTGTAAGGGCTTGATGGCGTTCAGGCAAACCGCGATCAACAAAGCCAGGATGGTGGACAACGGAACGGTCAACACCGTGAGCAACATGGTGTTGCCAAGGCAATTCAAGAACAGCTTATAATCCAGCACCTGCTTGAAATTGCCGATACCGAAGGCATATATCTTGCCGCCAACCGCACCCATGCTGTTGTAGTTTTCCAAAAAAGCCATGCGTACGGTGTTGATGATGGGCCATACGGTAAAGACCAGAAGCAGGATGATGGCAGGCGAAAGGTAGAGCCACGCCTTCCATTTATGTTTACTTTCTACCATATACACTCACCTCTTAAAAGCGGATACGGTTTTCGTCCTCTTTGGAGAAGAGGAACACCTTGTGAGGCTTGAGGGTATAGCGGACGGTCTCGCCTGCGGCAACCTTATTGTCCGCATCGATGATGGCACGGATCACGGGGGAAACGGCATTTTCATGACGGCATACCACGCTGACGTCACGTCCCATGACCTCCACGCTGTTCAGGCCGCAGACCAGGGGGCCGTTTTCGTCCAGAACAAAGCCTTCGGGACGGATACCCACCGTCACTTCCCTGTCCTCCACACCGGGAACGTCCAGAACGGGAGCATCGCCGATAAACAGCTTGCCGCCGGAAACCTTGCCGGTAAAAACGTTGATGGGAGGGGTGCCCAGGAACTTGGCCACAAAGAGGTTGGTGGGGTCGTCGTAAACGTCCTGGGGCTTGCCGATCTGCTGAACGACGCCAAGCTTCATCACGACGATCAGGTCGGAGATGCTCATAGCCTCCTCCTGGTCGTGGGTAACGAAAATGGTGGTGATACCGGTATCCTTCTGAATACGGCGGATCTCCTCGCGGGTCTGGAGACGCAGACGGGCATCCAGGTTGGAAAGAGGCTCGTCCAACAGAAGCACCTTGGGCATCTTGACGAGAGCGCGAGCGATGGCAACGCGCTGCTGCTGGCCGCCGGAAAGCTCGCTGGGCTTTCTGTCCATCAGATCGTCGATCTGGACGAGCTTAGCAGCATAGTAGGCACGCTCGATCATCTTATCCTTGGGGAGCTTATCCTCACCACGAAGGTTCTGCAGGGGGAACAGGATGTTCTGCTTTACCGTCATATGGGGATACAAAGCGTAGTTCTGGAACACCAAACCAACACCGCGGTTTTCCGCAGAAAGCTCGGTGACGTCGTCTTCGCCGAAGAAGATCTTACCGCCCGAGGGCTTCTGCAAGCCGCTGATCATGTACAGCGTGGTACTCTTACCGCAACCGGAGGGTCCGAGCAGACCTACCAGCTTGCCGTCGGGGATCTCGAAGGTGAAATCGTTGACGGCGATGACCTCCTGGGTGTTTTTCTTGCCGCGTCCGGGGAAAATTTTTGTCAAGTTCTGCAAAAGAATTTTCATACCGTTTCGTCGTTCCTTTTATATAATTTTTAAGATTCAATTTGATCGATCTGCTCTTTATGAAGCTTGGTCTTATAAGCGACAAGCTCCTCCCGGGTGTCGAAGATCATCTGGCTTGCCAGATCCACCGTTACGGTCTGGGAAAGCTTATCGTGAATGAGCGTATGCCCTTTGGTAAATGCGAACAGGAAAAGCTGGACCGCCAGGAGGATGCCGATGAGAAGGGTGCCTCCGAAGCCCAAAAAGCCAAGAAAGATCATGAGAATAATATAGGCGGGAACCATGGTCTCCACCGCAAATTTGCCAAGCACAGTTCTTGCAAACAGCAATACGGAGGAAAGCCTGACGCCGTCTGATTGCATCACGGCGATGCCGAAGATCTTCTTGCCGAAGGTCTGACCGTTGCCAAACAAAAGGGGCACCAGGAATTCCAAAAGCAGATAGGCAATCAATATGGAGAAAGTAATCATCAAAAAGCTGAGGTTGATCATCATCCCATAGGCATAGGCGGCGGTTTGATCCTCGTTCAAGGCGTTCAAAGCTTTGTCGTAGGCCTCCCGTTCACCCTCGGAAAGAGCGTTGTATTCTTCCTCAGTAAGATCAAGAGACAAACCATATTCCCGCTCAACGGCAGTATATCGATCCTCAAGCTGTTTGGCGTATCCGTCGTAATCCAGCATATAAGAGAGCAATAGAGCAGCACCCACGGCCAGAATAAACAGAAGAATCAGATCCAGCAATGCGGCCGAGATCCGTTTCCACAAATTGGCTTTTTGAAGGTCAAGCATGGCTTTTTCACCCTTTCGCGTTGTTACGTGTTTACAAAACTTTTCATAATATGATAACACAAACAGACGAAAGAATCAACACTTTTTTGAAAGTTGATGTTATTTTTTCGGAATTTTTGCCGTGGATCAGCTTGCTCTTGACAGGGAGAGGAGGTCTGTGATATACTCCAAATACACGGAGGTGAAAGCATGCACAAGCTCTTGGTATTTGATCTTGACGGGACTCTTGCCCCTATCGGAAAAGGGGCGCTACCGGAAACGGTGGAAAAATTGAAAGCGTTGGAGGCAAGAGGGTACAGGATCGCCGTATGCTCCGGAAAACCGACCTATTATCTTTGCGGTATTTTGCGGCAATGGGAGCTGAAGGAGCCTGTGATGATTGGTGAAAACGGTGCCGTTTTTCAGTTCGGCGTGGATCTGCCGCCAAAAAGATTTGAGATCTTTCCTTACGGTGAAAAGGCGGGGGAACAGATGGAAAAGCTTCGCCAACGGATCGCTTGGGGCAACGTCGGGGCTCTTTGGTATCAGCCCAACGAGGTCGCTTTGACACCGTTTCCCTACGAAAGGGACAGCTTTGAACGCATCCAAGCCATTCTTAATGCACATCCCGAGGATCTTACGGAGCTTGCGGTATACCCGCAGGTAGATTGCTTTGATATCCTGCCCCGTTCGATCAGCAAGGCGGAGGGCGTCGCATACCTTGCTTCCCTGTTGGGCTTGACGCAAAGGGACGTTCTTGCCGTAGGTGACGGGGTGAACGATATTCCTATGCTCTCCTACGCGGATCTCTCCATTGGCATCGGCAAGGCAGTCGGGGAGGTTGCAACGATTTGCTTCGATACCATCGGCGATGCATTGGACTATATATTGACGAAAGACTAAAAGAAGCTCCATCCGGAAAAAGATGGAGCTTTTTTGCGTTATAGAGAGAAGCCCTCACTTTCCAAGAGGGACAGAAGGGAAAACAGAAGATCTGCAGGCTCGTTATAGGAAAGAGGGAAGGAAAACGTAACAGAAGTCTCCTTGGTGCCTAAAAGATTCTTCTTCAGCGTATGGATGCTGTCCCCGCGGCGGGCGTAATCCTTCAGGAATTCCTCGGTGCCGAAGGCTTCAAAGGGATAGGTCTGCAACAGGTCGTAGGCATAGTGATCCAGCTCTTCGGTGGGAAGCTTTGCGGTGACGGTCATTTCACGGAAGGAAAGCTCAATATCACAAAGCCCCTTCACCGTGATCACGGGGATGGGATAGGATTCCCTTGCCCACCCTTCGGCAGTGCGGTGATAATGGCCGCTGTACCAGCCCCAGGTGATGGCGGGGTATTGCTTTGCCAGCAATTGCATCAGTTCTTTGCGCTTTTCCTCCAAGGGGGAATAGATGGATTCAAGAGTTTCGTGGATCTTCATAGGACTCCTTTCCCACATTTTCCAAAGTCTTCGCATAAAATGCAGGGAAGGGAGACTTGGAAAATGCTGTATGAATTATTTTCGGAATGCTTGACCATTCCCTACCGCAGGACGGGGGTTTCTGCCGATTACGCTCTGCGGAGGGACGGAGAAACGCTTTATATTTTCTTTGAAAAATCCGCGGGGAAAAACGACTGGTTTCGTAACCTGGATTTCCCTGCCAAGCCCTACAAGAGGATGGGGCGGACCTTATGGCTTGCCCATCGGGGCTTTCTGAAGACCTGGAAGGAGCTGGAGGGGCATATCTCCCCTGCGGTAAAAGATCATACCGTGAAAAAGGTGATCGTCACAGGGTATTCCCACGGGGCGGCAATGGCTGTGTTTTGCCACGAGTACGTATGGTTTCACCGTCCCGAGCTACGGGAGTCGCTGGAAGGCTACGGCTTCGGATGTCCGAGAGTGTTCTGGGGCATCCCCTGCGGAAATTGCACCAAAAGATGGGAGCGGTTTACCGTGATCCGCAATCTCAACGACATCGTCACCCACGTGCCCCCTGCTTTTTTGGGGTATTCCCACGTGGGGACGGTGCTGGAGATCGGCAAGCGAGGCGTTTATTCCGGGGTAGAGGCCCACTTTGAGCAAAACATTCTGAAGGAACTGCGGCGTTACGAGGGGATCTCGAACAACTCCACCGTCACGGCTTTTGCCAGAGGATCGTCGGATGTGAACAGGAATTCATTGTTCCCTGCCACCAAGGCGATCATACGGTAATCGGAGACAGTACCACCCTCTGTGCCGCCCACGATAAAGGCGTCCACGTTCTTGGTATTGACGTTCAAAGCGACGTTTGTCTGCACCAAGGCAGAGGTTTGAGAGGAGAAGGTGACCCGCAGAATGGCCTTCTTTGCGATACCGGAAAAGATCAAGGCTTTGTTTTCCTCCACGGAAGCACTTGCATAAGGAACGCTATTCTCGCAAGAGGCCTTGAGATCCAGCTTGCCGTATCCCTCCTGCTGCGCCATATAGGAGAGGCTGTCCAGGGCGAAGTTGATCAAATTCACGGCGCAACGCTGGAGTTCCCCGCGGGAAAGCGTGCCTTCCGCCAAGGCAGAGGGAAGGTTGTCGGCACGAGTGGTGGCGTCAGGCGTCACCATATAGATATCGTTCATGGCGTGTACCATGGCGGCAAGGTTGGTATCGCAAGCGGATCCGTCCAGGTTGCTTACCTTAGCCCACCAATCGGTCATCACAAAGCCGTCGAAGCCAAAATCGTTTCGAAGGAGGCGTACGGTGAGGTCGTAACTAGAGGCCGCCCATCTGCCGTTGACGCGGTTATAGGAGGTCATTACGGAGCGGACGCCGCTTTCCTTGACGCAGATCTCAAAGGGCTTCGCGTAGATCTCGCGTACGGCGCGTTCGCTGAGAATGGAATCTTCCCCGTCTCTGTTCAGTTCCTGGCTGTTGGCAAGGAAGTGCTTGACGGCACCGCTGACACCTGCATCGTCCAAGCCGTTGCAGACGGCGGCAGCCATCTTGCCTGCCAGCAGAGGATCCTCGGAGAAGTACTCGAAGTTACGGCCGCAAAGAGGGTCGCGGTGGATGTTGGTGCCGGGCCCAAGAAGAATATCCACGTGGTAGGAGGCCAGCTCACTTCCGCAAAGCTCGTACATCTCCCGCACCAGGTCGGTGTTCCAGGTGGCGGCAAGACAGGTAGCGGCGGGATAGCAAACACACCGATGCTCGCTGACCATGCGGATGCCGGAGGGGCCGTCGGTACAGCACAGGGTGGGAAGACCCATGGCCTTCAGGGAGGGAGTCACGCCAACGAAGGCGGCGGCAGTACCGGGGGTGACCTTGGGACTGCTCATGCCCTCTGCGCGGACGATGTGGATAAGGTCCTCATCGGAAAGACGGGATACCAGTTCCTCCACGGTGATCTTCCCCTCCGCCACGTCGGCAAGAATCATGCCGTCTTTTTTGGCGGTGGGAAGTTCTTCGGGAACAGGCTCTGAACCGAGAATACGGGTGGGAACGGGAAGATAGACGGGTTTTCCTTCCACATTGACCAGGCGGTCAAAGGGAGTGACGGGAGCCATGGCGCTTTCGTGACGGGAAAGGATGAGATCCTCCTCCAGATAGAAGGAGCTGACCTCGGTGTCACCCAGCAGGATGGTATACGCCCCCTGCTGTAACAGCCAGGCGTAGTTCCGGTCATCGTAGGAAGCGAAGGTCTCGTAGGAGAAGGTGAGAAGCAGTTCTTCCTTTTCGCCGGGGTTCAGAAGCCCGGTCTTTGCAAAAGCAACCAGCACTTTTGCGGGATTGCCCAGTTTGCCGCAGGGCAGAGTGACGTAACACTGGACAACCTCCTTGCCGGGAAGCTTACCAACGTTGGTAACGGAGACCTCCAGGGCAAAGGCACCGTCGGCAAGGGAAAGGGAGCCGGGCTTGACCTCAAACTCCGTATAGGACAAGCCGTAGCCGAAGGGATACAGGATCTTTTCGGGGGCGAAGGTATCGAAATAGCGATAGCCTACGTAGATATCCTCTTGGTAGATATTCCGGTCGGCGGCGCCGAAGTTACCGTGGGCGGGATAATCGTTGCGGGTATATGCGATGGTGTCGGGCAATTTACCGGAGGGGTTGACCTCACCCAGCAACACCTTTGCGGCGGCAAGACCGCCCATCATACCGCCCTGCCAGAGCAGGAGGATGGCGTCTGCGTTTACCTCGTTCAGTTCGGCAAACTCCATCACACCGCAAACGTTCAAAAGGATCACCAGACGGGAGAACCTACTGCGGAGAAGGTTGAGATTGGCAAGCTCGGTTTCCGTCAGACGGAACTCCCCTCTCCCCTCTCCCAGATCCTTGCTCTCCCCTGCGGTACGGGTGATGACGCACAGAGCAGTCTCGTTGCGGGAAGCGGCAGAGGAAACGAAGGCTTCCTCCAGCAAAGGCTCCTCCTGGCAAGCGGGATGGTTCCATTGGCCGTGTCCCACGTAGGGGTGTTCTGCCACGAAGGCGTCGTAAAAGGCCTCAACCTCCCGATCCGGGGAAAGCCCCAGAGAAACCAAGGAGGAGAAGATATCCGTTTTTTCCGTGGGATGTACTCTGCCGCCGGAGCCTGTTCCCAGATGGAGGTAATCCTTCTGCATTCTGCCGAAGAACGCTACGGAAGCAGATTTGGAAAGCGGCAGGGTATTACGTTCATTTTTCAGCAGAACGATACCCTCCTCCGCGCCCTGCAAGGAAGTATTGGCGGCTAAGGTATAATCCAATTTCTTTTCGCCCTTCAAATAGGCGAAAGCGTTTTTCGTATTCATAACGTAGTCTCCCATTGATACTTTGATCTGTTTCTATTTTAGCAGAAAGAAAGTCGTTCGTCAATAGAAAAAGAGGAAATCCGAGGCTTGTCTTTTGAATATAGTGGAACAAAGGATAGACGGAGGTTTGTTGCTATGTTCAAAAAGATCAAAAGTATACTCTATATCCCGTTATGGATCCTGGAGGGGATCGCCGTGGGACTCGGGGGCATTTTGCCGGGTGTCAGCGGCGGAACGTTATGTGCGGCCTTCGGGATGTATCGCCCTTTGGTGGCTTGCATCGACCGTCCTATTCGGGGGATCGGGGAGCATGGCTGGAAATTGTTCTGGTTTCTGCTGGGGGGTGTGGTCGGCTTCGTGGGATTGGCAGGCGTTGGCGGCGAGCTGCTTACAAGATACCCCAAGGAGACTTCCACAGGGTTTCTGGGAATGCTGTTTGGAACCATCCCCGCACAATGGAAAGAAGCAGGCAAGGAAGGACGGAGCAAAAAGGGAATCCTTGCTTTGGGAACGGGTTTTATGGGTATGAGCGCGACACTAACCTGTATGAAGCTGATGGATGCTTTTGAACTTTCTCCCTCCGCGGGAGCTTTTCTCCTTTGCGGCGTTCTATGGGGACTTGGCGTTCTGGTGCCGGGGTTGAGTGCTTCGTCTCTGATCCTGTTCTTTGGGCTTTACGGACCCATGCTTGAAGGGATCGGCAAAGGAGACCTCGGCGTATTACTACCTCTGGTGGGAGGCGGGATCTGCTGTGTGGCGTTCCTTGGGAAAGCTGTGACTTTTGGGTTTGCAAGGTGGTACGAAGTGCTTTCCCATGGGGTATTGGGCGCGGTACTGGCAACTGCCTTTGGGTTACTGACGTCCTGCGGGGGCAGCGGTTGGATCTGGGGCGGCTTGGGCTTTGGGATCTCCTACGTTCTGACAGCTTGGGGAAACGAAAAAGAAGGAAAGACCTGAATAGGGATCTTTCCTTCAAAAAAGGTTATGAATTGTTTTGTAGATCGGACAGATGCAACGTGTCAATCAAGCCTGTGATATAGCCTACCTCGTCAAGAAACTTCTCCGTCAGCATGGCGGGATCCGTTTTGGAATCCAATTCGAAAAAATCAAGACCGGAATGGATAGCAATGTGTACCTTTCCGCTTCGGGTGAAGCGCATATAGGAAACGCCCATTCCCCATTCGTCCATTCTGTTGATATATTCCATCATGTGGGGCGTCAGGACGTAAAAGGCGTCGTGCTGATCCTCGGAGACGATAAGGAATTTCTTATTGAATTCCACGTTTTCCGTTTCGATCACGTTGCCGCCGTGGCCCAGCTTTTCAAAGAAGCGTATAGAGCCTCCGTTCCGCTCCCGCAGTAAAATGCCGGAGGAGATGGGCTTGCGAAAATCGCATACCAGCCAAAGTCCTTCAAACACGGTAACGTTGGAGGTATGCTTGCCGTTGGAGCGGCGGTCAATGAGCTTAACGTCGGAAAACTCCAATTCCAAGCCATGATAGACGGCTCGGGTGTAGTCGCTTCCCTCGATGCGATCCACGTCAAAGGGAAGCTTCATTTCCGAAAGCTCCATGACGTGATCCGGCAGACGGTGGAAAGGCAAATACTCCACACGGTCAAACACCTTGGAAAGTGCGTTTCTGACCAGAGAAGCGCCGAAGTTGGCCTTCATCTTCCTTTGAATGCCGGTCAGCAAAAAGGAAGCGATCATGATCAGCGGGAAGCAGAGAAGGCAAAGCGGGATCATAGTGGATATAATGCCGATAAAGAACCCGACAAAGCCCACGCCCACCATGATCTGATAGACCCGCTTGCTTTTCTGCAGGCGCCTTATTTCCTCGTAGATATAAGCGTTCTGATCGTTCATAGAGCGTTAAAAGGACATCTTTACGTCTTCCCGCTTGGAGGGCTCTGCCTCGAAGAACATCTCGGGGGTATAGCCGCCTGCCAGCAGAGATGCGGGGAATTTGACGATGGAGGCGTTGTAGTGGGACACGTTGCTGTTGTAGACTCTTCTTGCCGCCTGGAGATGCTCCTCGGCATCGAAAATACCCTTTTGCAGTTGGGCAAAGACTTCGCTGGAACGAAGCTCGGGATAGGCTTCGGCGGTGAAATTGATCTGCTTGGCCATCTCGTCCATTTTCCTGACAGCCTCGTTCATTTCGCCAACGGACATCCCTTTTCGAAGTTTGATGACCTCGGCAAACATTTCCTTTTCATGCTTGGCGTAGCCCTTGGCCACGTCAAGAAGCTTGGTAAGCAAGTCGTAACGCTTGGTAAGGGCGACCTCGATGCCGGAACGGGCTTCGTCGATCTTGACCTTGGCAACCTTAAAGCCGTTGGTGGTTGCGATGGCCCAAATGGCGATCACGGCCACGATCACGATTGCGATAATTGCGATTTCCATAATAATTTCCTCCTGTTTGGTGGTTGTATTTATCATAGCACAATCTTTGAATTTTGTAAAGGTGATGAAGAAAAAAAGATCATTTTCATTGACAAAAAGTTACTTGGGTGGTATACTAAACAAAATATGTCTCAACGGGGGTTGTTATGAGACGGTTTTTAGCTTTGATACTTACCCTGATATTCATTTTTACCCTTTGCGCCGCTCCTGTCGTTTCTGCGGAAGAGGGACTCCGCATTCCCAAGTCCTGGGTTCGGGGGGGCGTTTTCGTGTTGCGAACCGCAGGGTTTTACAGTGAATCCGTTCGGTTCCTTTCTTACGCCTTTGCAGATATTTCCCACGTGACCTACGGGGAGACCAGTGTGCTTTCCCGCAAGCTGGCAAGCTCCGATCAGCTTTCCGAGATTCTGGAAAGCGCTTTGTCCCAAGGGCTTACCGAGACGGAAGGAACGGTATCCTTCTACGACGGCAGTGATCTGGAGTACTCCATCGGTGCCTGCGGGTACACCATGCGGATCGAGGGGAATACCGCCATTTTCGTTTTGAAGGATACTTACGACTTTACCGAGGTACGGGAAGGCGGCTCCATTTCCAATATTTTGAACAACTTAGGCTACCAATGGCAAAAGAATGGCACCATCACCCCTTATACCTGGATGGTGAAGGTGGTCATTTCTTTGGAGAACTGAAAATATGATCAACACCATACTTTGGGACGTGGACGGCACGCTGTTGGATTTTCTTGCGGCGGAAAAATACGGGATGGAAACCTGTCTTGACGAGATCGGCGTAAAGCTGACGGAGGAGATGCTTTCGGTATATTCCCGTATCAACCGCTCCTGGTGGGAAAAGCACGAAAAGGGGCTTTGCACCAGAGAGGAGATCTTTGAAGGCAGGCTGAAGGATTTCTTTGGAGAATATGATATAGCATACACCGATTACGATCATTTTAACCGTCGGTATCAGATCGCTTTGGGGGAGGCCGTCTTCCCTGTTGACGATTCCTTGACCTTGCTGAAAGAGCTTGGGAAGTCCTGCAAGCAGTATATGGTCACCAACGGCAGCAGGGTCGCCCAGGAATTAAAGCTGGCAAAGAGCGGCATTGACAAGCTTTGCGACGGGGTGTTTATTTCGGAGATGGTGGGGATCCAGAAGCCGGAAAAGGCATTCTTTGACTACGTGCAAGAAGCCACGGGCTACGTGAAGGAGGAGACCCTGATCGTGGGAGATTCCCTGTCCTCGGATATCAAGGGCGGCAACAACGCAGGGATCAGAACCTGCTGGTATAATCCCAAGGGGGCTCCCGTACGCGGGGAGGTTATCGTTGATCACGAGATCAAGAATCTTTGGGAACTGATGGAATTACTTGCAAAATGAAAAGCGGCTGTCTTCTGAAGCAGAGGACAGCCGTTTTTGTTTATGATAGCTTTTCCACTTTTACCTTACGGTGCCCGGAAGCGGCTTTTCCGCAAAGATTTGGTATTTCGGAATCGGAGGTAAAATGGAAAGTCTTGGTCTGCAGGTTGGGAGCGTTGTTGTGGCGGTAGGATCTGCCGTCTACGTAGTTATAGTTACCGCCCGGCATGGACTCCGAGGGACGCATAATGGTGTCCGAGAAGGAGAGGAATCTCCGCTCCATGGGCTGTTTGTTGCGAACCAGCCTGCGGTTACGTTTGTAGGTCTCGTCAATGCTCTTGTTCACCAGACTT
Source organism: Clostridia bacterium (assembly GCA_017516825.1). Classification (GTDB taxonomy): domain Bacteria; phylum Bacillota; class Clostridia; order Oscillospirales; family CAG-382; genus Coliplasma. The sequence continues at coordinate 28,332 of JAFXBC010000053.1, forward strand.
TTAGGGGCATCGGACATCCAATACCTGGAGGTGGCGCGAACCATGCCTTTGCCGTACTCCAGCATGGTGATCTCGTCGAAGGTCCAGGAATAGCGCATGGAGTTCTGGC
>JAFXBC010000054.1 GCA_017516825.1 Clostridia bacterium
CATCCTGAGCCAGGATCAAACTCTTTATGAGTTGTTATTAAATGCTCCTTACGAAGCTTTAATCCTGTTTCGCTCTGCTTACTTTAAGTTAAAAAGAAATCAACGAGTTCCATATATATCTTGTGATACATACGTGTACAATTCTTACTTTGTACTCAATTGTTGTTCAGTTTTCAATGTCCGTTCTCGCTATCCCACGCTCGGGGACAGCTTTGCTATCATACCACAATATTTCCCATTTGTCAATAGGGTTTTCAAAACTTTTTAAGTTTTTTTGCGGTATTTTCGCTTCCCTTCCGGTCTCCCCTCAAGGCTTGCATATCTTACCACCTAAAAAAGGATTTGTCAAGCCTATTTTTGCAAAAAAATCGTTTTCTTATACAATTTCGTAAAATTTCGAAAAAGCTCTTGCTTTTTTGGTTATTTTCCTGTATACTACAAGCGTCTACAGAGTAGACATCCACGCGTACAGTGCCGAAGGGACGGGGAGTTGTCCTTCGGACGAAGAAATTCTTTTTCGCGGTGTGGGTGTCGCATCCCGCTGAAAACTGTTGCCTTGCCTCTTTTCTTGCAGGAATTCTGTCGGAACAGGAGGTATTTATTTTTATGAAAAAAACGCAAACTCTTTATCCCCATCCCTTTTCTCTCGCCTACTGGCGGGATGCCGCGGCAGAATGTAAGAATCTGCGGAGCCTTTCCTACGCGGCATTTCTTTGTGCGCTGGTGATCGTGATCGAGAAATTCAACATCCCCCTATCCACCTCTTTGCAGGTCTCCCTTTCCTTCTTCGCAGTGGCTCTTTGCTCTATGCTGACGGGGCCCGTGCTGGCGGTGGTCTGCGGATTGTTGGTGGATCTGGTGGGAGCCATCGGGTCGCCGTATCCTTTCTTTTTCGGTTACACTCTGACGGCGATCCTCACTGCGGTGATCTACGCCTTGTTCCTCTACCGCGGAAAGATCTCCTACACCCGGGTACTGCTGGCGGAGGTGATCATCAACTTCTTCATCAACGCTTTCATGGGGACCTTCTGGCGGGTGTTCCTGTACCAGGGCTCCTTCGCCGTGTACTTCGCCATGGCGTTTGTGAAGAATCTGGTGTTGCTCGCCCCGGAGGCGTTTCTCCTTTGCTCGTTCCTGCAGGTGTTGTCTTCGCCTCTGAAGCAGTTGGGCGTTCTCCCCAGAGACACCCAAGTCTGCCACACCAAGCACAGCCTGGTCTTTTCCTGCGTGGCGGCGGCCGCAGGTGCCGTTCTGGTGGGGTTCCTCGCGGTGTATTACGTGCAGGTGAAGGAGTTCCTGACCCAGGCACTTTCCTGACTCTCTATATAAGGAAGGCTGTTGCCCGAAAAGCAACAGCCTTTTTTTACCCTGTTCGGAACAGCCGACGCAACAACGGGCGCAGCAGCGCCGGCGCTTTCCATACGTAGATCCGCAAATTCTCCACCTACTTTGCAAATAAGATCACGCCCACCCCTACGATGACCCCCGCCTCCACGCAGGCCATGGCAAGAGGGGGCAAAACGGTACACAGCAAAACTCCCGCGCCGAAGGCCAGGGCAGAAAACCCGAAAGCTCTCCTTGAGCAACACATCGCCACCACTTCCTCTCTGTTGTTATCCTATGCATATTAAGGCGCCGTGGTGCATACCTTGTATTGGATAAAAAGAAAAAACCGAAAGGAAGAAACGCCCATGAGCAGACCCGCAACCACACAGATCCGCTTTCCCGCGCGGCTTTGGGACACCGTTTTGGATAAAGAGACGGAGTTCGACGGCACGTTACCCGATTACTGTCCCGACGTGATCCGCCTGATTCGGGTGGATTGCACCCCCTATACCGATACCTGCCAGATCATCGACGGCAAGCTCCAGATCAACGGACGGGTGATCTACGATATTCTTTACGAGGCGGATCACAAGAACAAGCTTCGTTTTTGCAGCTTCACCCAGGAGTTCCGCCACACCGCCGACCTGCCCAAGAACGACTTGGAATCCCCCGAGGCCTATTGCAACGCCTCCTGCAGTAAGATCACCTGCCGTATGCTGTCCCCCCGCCGTCTTCTTTTGCGGGCAAGGCTGGAGTTACATACCACCGTTTCCGGCATGACGGCGGTGAGCCTGCTGTCCACCCAGCCGGTGGAAGACGTGTTCTTTGTGAAAAAGCCCTTGCGGTACGACGTGCCCGGGGAAACGGTGAAAAAGGAGTTCCGCTTTGACGAGGCGTTGCCCTTGCTCCAGGGAGAAGACAGCATCGGGGAAATGGTGTTCGGTACGGTGTCCGTACAACCGCCCCAGGCAACCGTCACCCGAGGGAGCGTCCTTGCCAAAACCAACGCTGTGGTGAAGGTGCTTTATCAGCCTGAAGACACCTCCTTGGGCGGGAACTACCGCATGGTAGTGAAGAACCTGCCTTTGACCCTCTCCGTGGAGACCCCGGAAGCGGAGGAAGGAAAGCTTTGTTCCTTGAAACTGGAGATGGGGGCTCACAGTGTGTTGCCCGAATTGGATCAGTACGGGGAAAGCCGTATGCTGAAGGCTTGCTTCACCGTGAACGCCGCAGTACGCACCATGGGGGTTGCGGAAACGGAGGTGGCGGAGGATCTTTTCACCCCCGGACTGATCACCACTGCCGCCCGCAAGGAAATCTCTCTGCCACGCCTCGCCTCGGTGGTGGACAGAAGCTTTACGGTGGATCTGAAGCTCCCTGCCGAGGATCCCGTTTTCACCGCCCTTTACGACACCTCGGTTCGGGCGGGAAGAACCAAGGCTTCCCCCGGTGAGGGAGGCGTGGAGTTGACGGGGAATCTTACCGTTTCCGCCCTTGGAGAAGGGATGGACGGCGTGCTTCATCGGGACCATACGTCGGAGTTTGAGCAATTCATCCCCGCGGAGATCCCGGAAGGACTTTCCGAGATCGGGGTGGAGATCACGCCCTTTGAGGTGTTGCCCACCCTCCATTCCGACGGCAGTATCTCCGCAAGAGTAATCTGCAACGCCACTCTCTCCTTCTATACCAAGGAGCAGGTGTCCTTCCTGTGCGACCCCGTGACCCAGACGGAGCCCGAGGAGGAAGATCCCTATTCCGTGGCGTATTTCTACCCCGCCAAGACGGATACCCTGTGGTCCGTGGCAAAGAAATACCGCGTGGATCCCGCCAAGCTGAAGGCAGATAACCCCACCTCCTTTGACGAAAGCGGACGTCTGGCGGCAGGCATTCGGACGGTTACCGTGTTAAAGCGATAAAAACGGCTCCCGCAGGGTGATCCTTTGCGGGAGCTTTTTCGTGTTCGCTATTTTTCCAAGCAGGAAGCAAACTTGTTCGAGAACATCTCGTATTCCCGTTCCTCGGTGATCCAGACGATGACCTCCGCCTCGGCGATCCCCATGCGTCTGTACGCTTCCAAACGGTGGTTGCCGTCGTTCAGCTCAAACACACCCTCGGTTTCCCCGTAGGGAATGAGATAATGGACGATCAACGGGGGCAGATCCTGCTTTGCGGCGATGACCTCCCGAAGGTTGGCAACGTGCTGTTCAAACCACTCCTCGTTGACCCGCCACTTCATGTGGGGTTCGGGGCCACAGCAACGGGCAAACAGCGACAGCGGCATTTTCACAGGGCCGAGAAAACGGCGGGGAAACAATCGCAACCCGCGGGAAAACTCTTCGTTGTGTCCGTCGGAAAGCAGATAGGTGTGCACCCAATCCTCCAATCTTCCGCAATCGGCAAACGCTTTGGCGGAAGCCAGGGTGCAACGGTATTCGGGCATAAATTCCTCCTTCTTCGTGTAAACGATCTTTTTGATGGATTCAAGAGAGAGATAGAATTCATCTGCCAATTGCTCCACGCCGGCGCCTGCGCGGAACTTCGACTTGATGGCCTCGTTTCTTTGGGCAAGGTATTGCTTATACCCGGAGGTTTGGCCCCAGCTCCGCTTGGCATCCCCCGCGGGAATATACACAAGCTGTCCGGAGGCGTATTTTTGGATCTCCCGCAAAAGCGCTTCGGGGAAAACATCCTTGCCGTTGCGATACTTCATTCTACCAGCTCCTCTCGAAAAACATCATACACCGCCACCGCAAAAAAAGAAAGATACCGAACGGTTACAACTGTTTTTTACAGAATACCACAAAGGAACGGCAAAGGCAAGGCAAGGAAACGCATTTTCTTCCCAAAAAGGCGGGAATTGCCGTTTTCTTGCTTGAAAAGTTCACAAATTTGTGTTATACTACCCTTGCGATCAACAAAAAGGAGGTGCGGTTTATGCATTTGCAGGAATCCGGCGAGATGTATCTGGAGACCATTCTGACTCTGACCAAGAGGGGTATTCCCTTCCGTTCCATCGACGTATGCGAGGAGATGGGGTATTCCAAGCCCAGCGTCAGCCGCGCCATGGGGTTGCTCAAAAAGGGTGAGTTCATTACCGTGGACAAAAGCGGCTATATCTCCCTGACGGAAGCGGGGCGCGAAGTGGCAGAGAAGGTATTCGCGCGGCACACCCTGTTGACCTCCCTGTTGACAAAGCTGGGAGTAGATCCCGAGACCGCCGCAGAGGACGCCTGTAAGATGGAGCACGTCATCAGCGATACCACCTTCGAGGCCATTAAAAGCTATTTGGAAAAGTAACAAGCGATGAGCCGCGTCACGGATGACGCGGCTCGTTTTGTTTAGTTACTCATGACGGCAAGAAATTCCTTTGGAAAGTGCAGCTTGTACCACATCAGTTTTCCGGCTATTTCCACCCGGGAGACGCCGAAGGCTTTTGGGAACAGATATCCGATCTTGCAAAGGGATTCCAAAAACCACTCCTCTAAGCCGCACGCCCTCATCAGCTTACGCTCTGCAGCGGGGAGGCCGCTCCTTGCATACCGCCCTTTGCGGGTGTCCTCCATAAGCTTATAGGCGTAGCCCGTGTCGTGAATGCCCTTCTCCGCAAGCGTTTTCCGCACGGCAAGGAAAACGTCGTCCCGATAGGCCACAAGCTCCTCAAGAGGGTTCCCCTGCCGGACCAAATCTTCCCCATTGTCCTGCCAGGTGCCCGTGCCGTGAGCCAAGCCCAGAAGCCGGATCAGGTCGGAAAAGCTCTTCGGGGAAACAGTTTTCAGCAGGTGCTTCATATGTTCCGATCGGAAATCGGGGATATCATCCGTTTCGCCCTGTCCAAAAGCCTCCATCACTTCACATTCGCGGAAGGAAGCTCCGTCAAAGGTGGTTCCCGTAGCCTGCTCCAAAAGGGAGAGGCGGGCAAGGGCTTCGTCCGCGCAGAGGGTAAAGGTGCAGGCAGAGTCGCCGTTTTTCACCGTCAGGGTCTCGGTGCCGTCGATTCCCCGCGTTTCCGTTTGCAGAGTACAATCCTTGAAATAATCTGCGGCGAATTCTTTTGCAAATGGAAAGAAACACGGGGTCACGGAAATGTCGAAGCTCGTATTTCTCTGCACCACGTGGCGATAGGTCTCGAAAGGGATCCGATGTCCCTCCCCTCGCATCGTCCCGCCGCAGGAACAAGCACGGGGCAAAAGATCCCAACCGTCGGAAACGGTATCCACCCATTCCACCTTGCGGCAAACGGGGCAATAATAGTGAGGCTCCAGCGGATTCACGTCACTTGCCCCCAGCAGATACGCTACGAAAAACGCACCGGAACCGCCCGGCGAGTTGATATGCGCCTTTTGCTTTTTCGCTTCAGCGGACAGCCGTGCTATCAGCTCCCAATAGACGATCATATCCCCGTTTTGCAGTTCCGCTTGTTCGGTAAGGTAACGGCTCCAGATAAGAACGGGAGGAATCTCGCCGTATTTCTCCCGCAAATTGGTTAGCGCTTTGCTCCATATTTGATTTTTCATTGCAAATACTCCTTTGATCCCCCCTTGAATGGGGGTATGATATTTGCAAGACAGAAGCTCATCGACGCTGACTCCCAGCACTTGCCCCAGCCTGGACAAAACGCCGCTTTGGGGTTTGGCAGAGCCGTTTTCCCATTTGGAAACCGCTTTGTCAGAAACGCCGATCAGCATACCGAGCTGGAATTGCGTCAGGCCTCTACGCACCCGCAGCTCGTGCAGAAAATTACCAAAACTATAGTCTCTCATAAGATCCTCCGTCTGCTTGCTGTCTTTATGGTAGCACAAAACGCGCCCCTACGCAAGGGGGAAGGCCTCTACCGCAGGTAGAAGATGGGGCAAAAATCCCGCAAGCCAAAAACGGTTTGCGGGATCTTTTTATTTGGTGAGGTAATCGTTGGCCGCCTTCAACATCGCCTTGGCGTTGTCGAAGGTGAGCATTGCAAAAGCCTTTTCAAAAGGCAGCAGGTGATACCGAAAGCGCTCGAATCCCGGGTTGTGGGAAGGCGTCTGTTCCCCGAAGTTCCCCGGGAAATACACCACGGTCTTGTCGTTGCCGTTTCGCATATGATAGGTGATCTCGTAGCGGAAGCCGGGATCGATCCGAGGCTTGACGGAGGCTTCCTCCCAGGTTTCCCGGAAGGCTGTCTCTATTTCCGTTTCTTTTCCTTCCATATGTCCTTTGGGGAAGCCGCAAACACCGTCGTCCCCGGTCTGCACCAGAAGATAAAGGATCTGCCCGTTTTTGACGGTATAAGGAATGGTACCGCAGGAACGTTCTAACATGGGATCACCTCGTTTGGGTTCGTTTAAGAAAGATAGGAAGAAAGCAGATTGGAAAGCACCCGTGCGCCCTCGGCAAAGCTTGCCATAGAGACGTATTCCTCCCGTGTATGGGCGCCGCCTCCCGCTACCAGCCCGATGCACACCGCAGGGATCCCCATGGAAAGGGGCAGGTTGCAATCGGTGGATGCGGGATACCGCGCAGGCAAAGGAAGCCCCGCGAAAGCGTTCTCACACCCGATCACCAAAGCCCGTTGCTTTGCTTCCTCCACGTTGCCGCAGGGACGGATGCCGATGGTCTCCACCGTCAGGTTGCAATCCTTGACGTTGTTGCAGGCGGAACGGAACTGCGCTTCCATTTGGGCAAAGTTCTCGTGGCGGTCACTGCGGAATTCATACAGCAGGGAAGCCTCCGGGGCGATGGTATTCACCGTGGTGCCTCCCACGATACTGCCGAAATTGAAGGTGGTGATGCCCTCCGCGGGAAGGGGCTGTTTTTCAAGCTCCGAAACCAGGCCGCACAGCTTGGCGATGGCGTTGGGCGCGCCGAAATCGCGGAAGGAGTGTCCCCCCGCCGTTTTTACCGTCACGCGGTAGCGCATGGATCCCACGCAGGTGTCGTGGAGCTTTTCCAGATAGCTGTCAAAGGAGATCACCTCCCGCAGACGGCTTCCGTAACGCTCCATCAAGGCGCGGCAACCCAGCAGGTTGCCCTCTCCCTCCTCGCACACGTTGGCGGCGAAGACGAAGGTAACGTCCTTTTGAAGGGTCTGCTTTGCCATCTCTGCCCCGCCGTGGAGCAGAAAGGCCACGTGGGCAGTATCGTCCCCAATGCCGGGACAATACAGGCGATCCCCCTCCTCCCGCAGGACGAGAGGGGTATTTTCGTCAAAGACGATATCCGTGTGGGCCATGAACAGCACCACGGGGGTATCCTCTCCCCCGCCCAGCTCCAGGATCACGTTCCCGACCTCGTCGGCAAAGGCGTTCAGGCCTCGGGAGCGCCACCATTCCAGGCAGAAGGCGGTGCGCTTCTTCTCCGACTTGCTTGGCGCGGGGATCACCGCAAGGGATTTGGTGAGGGCGAGGATCTTGTTTGCATCAAAGATCATATTTGCTCATGTCGGGCAGGTAAGACAGGGCTTTTTGGATCTCCTCGTCGGAGGGGATGTAGTCCGTCATCTTGCCGTCGTGGAATTTTTCGTAGGCGTACATATCGAAGTAGCCCGTGCCCGTCAGACCGAAGAGAATGGTCTTCTCCTCCCCCGTCTCGCGGCAACGGATGGCTTCGTCCATGGCCGCCTTGATGGCGTGGGAGCTTTCGGGTGCGGGGAGGGTGCCCTCCGCTCTGGCGAAGTATTCCGCCGCGGCAAAGACCTCCGTCTGGGGAACGGAGATGGCCTCCAGCAGGCCGTCCGCGCGGAGCTGGGACAGAATGGGGCTCATGCCGTGGTAGCGCAAGCCGCCTGCGTGGTTGGGAGCGGGGATATAGTTGCTTCCCAGGGTATACATCTTTGCCAGAGGGCAGACCATACCCGTATCGCAATAGTCGTAAGCAAAGGCGCCTCTGGTCAGGCTGGGACAGGATGCGGGCTCCACAGCGATGAAGCGGTAATCCGCCTCGCCTCTCAGCTTCTCGCCCATGAAGGGTGCGATCAAGCCGCCCAGATTACTGCCGCCGCCGGCACAGCCGATGATCACGTCGGGCTTGATGCCGTATTTATCCATGGCCGCCTTGGCCTCCAGGCCGATGATGGACTGGTGGAGCATCACCTGGTTCAGTACGCTTCCCAGCACGTAGCGGTAGCCGGGGGTGTTGGTGGCGACCTCTACCGCCTCGGAGATGGCACAGCCCAAGCTGCCGCCGGTTCCGGGGTGCTTTTCCAGGATCCTTCTGCCCACCTCCGTCTCCATGGAGGGAGAAGGGGTGACGGAAGCGCCGTAGGTACGCATCACTTCCCTGCGGAAGGGCTTCTGCTCGTAGGACACCTTCACCATGTAGACCTTGCAGTCCAAACCAAGGTAAGCGCAGGCCATGGAAAGGGCGGTGCCCCATTGCCCCGCACCCGTCTCGGTGGTGACGCCGGTAAGCCCCTGCTTTTTGGCGTAGTAGGCCTGGGCGATGGCGGAGTTCAGCTTATGGGAGCCACTGGTGTTGTTGCCCTCGAACTTATAATAGATCTTGGCGGGGGTCTTCAGCTTTTCCTCCAGACAGTATGCACGGACCAGAGGAGCGGGACGGTACATTTTATAGAAGCTTAAGATCTCCTCGGGGATGGGGAAATAAGCGGTGTCCTCATCCACCTCCTGCCTTGCCAGCTCGGCGCAGAATACGTCGGACAATTCTTCCGCGGACATGGGCTTACCCGTTGCGGGGTTCAGCAGAGGGGCGGGCTTGTTCTTCATATCCGCGCGGAGATTGTACCAGGCCTTAGGCATCTCGCTTTCTTCTAAGTAGATCTTGTAGGGAATCTCTTTGTTTGCCATGGTGTTTTCCTTCCTTTCTTTTTGGCGGACGGGTAAAAAAACAGACCCCGTCCCGCATTGTTCAAACGCTGGGACAGGATCATTTCCTGCGGTGCCACCCGGCTTGGCGCAAAACACGCCCACCTTTACGCATACCAATATATGCAGACCTTTTTCACGGAGGGTCATACTCCGTCGCCCATACTAAGACGTTTCCGTCTGTTCCGTTTGCCCTTGGAAGTCCATTCCCAATTCTCTCTTCACCGCGATCCCACCGCCCGCGGCTCTCTTTGGAAGCTGTAGAAAAGGTACTCCTCTTCCGCATCGGTTTGGTTCAGTATAGCACACTTCTCTCCCCTTGTCAAGCGGTAGAACGAAAAAAAGAGAGCATACCGGGGTCTGCAAAACGAAAGAAAAGCCCCGCACAAGGCGGGGCGAGGTTCACGGCTTTTTGGCAGCGGATTTCAAACGGTTGACAAGTGCTTCATACCGAAGATCGGTTCGCAAAACGGCAACCTCATCATCGGTGGTTAACCAATCCAGGAAGGTCTGTGAATAGTTTCCGTCTGCCTCTATGATCACTCCGCCATCTGCAAATCCGCGAAGTATAGGCGTTGAATGGGGCGCATCGTAGTCGTACGTATCTGCATGAACGTTATACGCCACACACCGTTCAAGCCAATACCAAGCGTTGTCATAGTCTTGCTTGTGAAAGGAATCTCTGAACATAAAATAACTTGCCGTTGCGCCGTAATACGCATTTTGCTGATAATCGCCATCCGGGTAGAGACATTCCAGAAGATCGATTTCAAATTGATTCAGCTCTTTTCTTTCTTCCCAAGAATATATCATTTTTCCGTTTTCATCACAATGCCCTTTTAAGCAATCGATCATTGATAACAACTCATGAACCAAAAAATACATATATCCCTGACGTTCCTCAAACCCTTCATCACCCTTCCAGCGATATACCATAAAGTTTTCATAAGAGAAATAGGCGTGCGGCATTTCCTTGCCCAGCTTCAGCATTTCCTCTTGTTTGCCCGCGTATCCGTAGGCGGTTCCCAGCGTATCGATCGCCTCGTATCGCGTGGTGCTGTCGGTACATTCCGCAAGGATTCGATTGCAAAGAGAAAACACCTCGTCGTATTCCTTGATGCCTTTTCTGGAATACTCGTTGACGATCGCATCCGCGAGAGCCTGCATAATTTTATAGTCGCAGGGGAATTTTTTGTTTGCTGCGCGAAGGATCGCGGTATATTCCTCCCATTTTCCCCGGTGGCACAGGCTTCGTGCCGCGTCCAGATAGTTTTTGATCTCCTCGTGATTCTTTTCAATATCGATTCCCAGCAAAGCATCCGACGAAACGCCAAAAATATGACAGAGCGCGGGGAGCTGGGAGAGATCGGGAGCGGTTCGATCGCACTCCCATTGAGAAACAGCCCGCGACGTGATCCCAAGGTATTCGGCAAGCTGTTCTTGCGTGAGATCCCTCTCGCGGCGCAAACGTTTAATGGTGGAGCCTAAAGACATGGTTTTGTCCTCCGAAAAGTATTCAAAAGCGCTTTCGTGATTTTATTATAGCAAATTCCCAAAAATGTTCCACGAAGTATTTGTTGAGGTCAAGTATAGCATCGCTTTGATTTTCAAAGATATTTTATCATACTTTGCGAAACATATCAACTTATTTTTCCCATTTGGCGTATAGACGGCTCGGGCAAGGGTTCACCAACAGAAAACACCGCCAAAGAAATATCCTTGGCGGTGTTCGCGGTATCTCCGTTAAAGCAACAGAGGCAAAGGGCTCTCTGTGTGTGTTTGGGCTTTAGATGATGAACTTTTCGAAGGCGTGGTAGCAATCGAAATCCGCTTCCACGTAAAGCTCATCCCAAGCCACCCGGGCCATGTGGGCACCCAGCAGGCTTTTGGCGTTGATCTTCATGTTCTCACCCACCAAATACACCTCGCCCTTGCAAGCGGTTGCGGCACGGTTGAACGCATTCACGTCACTGACCGTATCCAGAACCACGCGATACAGATAAGTTTGCGCTTGTTTTACGTTTTTCATACGAACGATCATTCCTTTCAAGATCAATTTGGAAATCAAAAGTACTCTTTCAATTTCGCCTGTATCTTAGCACTTTTATTCACAAAACGCAAGAATGATTTTCGATATATTTCACAAATTTGTTTGTATCATTTTGTGCAACAGCAACAAACGCTTGTATATTTCGACCAAATACCGCATCCTTCGCTTGTGCAGTTCAACCGTCATTCCTCCAGGAAGCGGCGGATCTTGGGCACCAACTGCTTTTGCATCTCGGGAATGGTGTCTCGGGTGGTCCAGCTGCACCAATAGGTATAGCCGCCCTGGGTCAGGGAGCGTGGGGTGGCCATGTAGCTGTAATAGCCGTTGCACTGGTCCAAAGGAATGGTCTTGGAGCCTGTGAAGGTGGAGCGGAGCCAGGTGGCCAGCTCGGTAAGGCTCTCCCCGGGAACGCCTACGAAGAGATACTCACCCAGACGGACGCAGGGGATGTCGATGGTGACCATACGGCTTGCCAGGGTCTCGTCGTCAAAGCCGCAGATGGAGGTGGCCATACTGCAGTTATAGTGAGCCTTGTACCAATCGTCGATGACCCGCTTCATCTGTGCGGGGGTGAGGGTGGGATCCGCCAGAGCCTTGCGGTAGGCCTCCTCGCTCTCTCGGCAAAGGCGGTCGTGATCTGCCCAAGCCTCTGCCACGCTGTGGGGCATATCCTCCCGCATGGGGACGGTAACGGTGAAGGTCTCGGTCTTGAGGACGTCGGTCTTGAAGGTGCAGCGATGCTCCTCAAAGGATTTCTCCAGCTTTTCCGCAAACCAGGTGCCAAGTCTTTGGCATTCCTTATCGCTGGCAATAAAATCGTCGATGCCGTCGTAGCCCTTCTTGGTGGTCAGGTCGCCGCAGGGGCCGTTGAGGTAGATGGAGGTGCCGCCGAAATCCTGCTCCAGCTTGGTGGAAAGGTAGCCCGGCCAGTCGTAGTCGTAGCGGTACATCCCCGCCTTGCCCTCCACGGGACGAAGCTCAAACAGCACCGCCACGTCGGGGTGGGCGGCGAAGCGGGACATGGTGCCCAGCACCTCTCCCTCCTCGCTCTTGAAGACGAACAGATAAGCCAGAGGGTCGTTCAGGTTGTCGAAGTACAAAGGCTTTTCCAGCACCTCCATGTGGGGACGGTAGTCCTTGAGGAGCATGATGCCCTCGTTTTGGGTGCAGGGCTTGCCCTTTTCGTCAAAGCCCATACCCGTCCAGACGGTAACGCCGCCAAGGCCCTCCACGTACTGCTCGCGGTTGAAGCTGCAATCCGTTCCGAAATAGGCCTCGGACACCTCGCAAACATAGGGAACGGCCTTCTTCTGAAGTTCCTTCACCATCTCCACGGCACGGGCGATGATGTTGTCCATGCCCTCGTGCATATTATCGGAGTAGGGTGCGGCGTGGGCTTGCAATTCGTGGAACACGATGCTTTTCGGAGGGATGCCACAGGCCTCGCCTACCTCCTTGCAGAACTTGCGGGCGTCACAGGCCCAGGTTCCCAGGGAGTCGAAGGCGCAGAACAACGCCTGCTCTTCCCCGCTCTTGAAATACGCCATACGGCAATAGAGGTCGGTGTGGTAGGGCCACTTGGGGGTGAAGGTATCTTTGATGGAAAATTTTCCGAAGCTGCAAAGTGACATGGTGAACTTCCTTTCATTCAATGCTTTGATAGAATACTTCTTCCGTGGCGCAGACCCCGTGGGTCATGCGGGACAGGTCGGTGGTGTAAAAACGGTTTTGGGTGAAAAACTCTTCCGCAGAGCGGGGCTCGGTGAGAACGCCGTCAAACAGCAAAGCGCAGGTATGGGCGTTTCTCCCCGCAAACTCCAGGTCGTGGGTGACGGTGAGAATGGCCGTACCCTTTGCGGTCAGCTCCCGCAGAATGGCCTCCAGACGGCGGACGGCGAAGGCGTCCACCCCCTTGGTGGGCTCGTCCAACAGGAGGATCCCGGGCTGTTGCAGTAAAAGCCGCCCCAAGGCGCAAAGCTGTAATTCCCCTCCGCTGAGATCCAAGGGATGCCGCTCCCACAGATGCTCGATGCCCAGGCGGGCGGCCGTCTCTTTGGCCACGGCGGGATCAATCCCCTTGTTTTTGCAATACAGCAGGTATTCCGCTCCCACGGTCTCCTCCCCAAACAGGGCGGCAGGCTCCTGGGGCAGGTAGGCCATGCGGTGGCGCCACAAGTCCCCGCCGTATTTCTGCAAGGGCTTGCCTTCCAAAAGGATCTTCCCGGAAACAGGCTTCAAAAAGCCGCCAAGCAACCGTAGCAAGGTGGTCTTGCCGCTTCCGTTGCCTCCCGCCACGGCAAGGTGTTCTCCTTTATGAAGGGCGAAGGACAGGCGGTCGCACAAGGGGGCAGCCTCTCTCGCAAAGCGGAAGCAAAGGGCCTTGGCCTCCAGAACCGTCTCGCCACGGGGCAGTTCCTTCACGGGCGGGGTGCGGTAGGTCTGATCTGCCAGCATGGTCCGCCCCTCCCGCAGGGTCAGGGGACATTCCCCTTCCTTCCCCAGCCTGTGCCACACCCGGGCCACCGTGGGCAACACGGGAAGCTTTTCTTCGGCAAAGCGGGCGCACACCTCGCGGGGGGTGCCGTGGTAAAGGAGGGTTCCTTCCTCCAGATACAAAAGTCTGTCCGCCATCCCCAGCACACGGGTGGGATCGTGGGTGGCCAACAGCACGGTGATGCCCATCTCCCGATTCAACCGCTCCAAAAGGGAGAGAAACTCCCCCTCCGCAACGGGGTCAAGACGGGAGGTAGGCTCGTCCAGCAACAGCAAGGCAGGCTCCGTTCCCAGGACGGATGCCAGGGTGAGAAGCTGCTTTTGCCCTCCCGACAGGGTATCCGTTTCCTTTCGGAACCAATCTCCCATGCCGAAATAGGAGGCCATCTCCCCCACGCGGCGGCGGAGAAGGGCGTCCTCCATTCCCGCGCTTTCCCCGGTGAAGGCCAGCTCGTGCCATACGCGGTCGGTGATGATCTGCTCCTCGGGGAGCTGGGCCACGAAGCCCACGGCAAAGGCGGATTCTCTTGGGGTCAGCTCCGAGACGGGCTTCCCCAGAAGGGAGATCTCGCCCTCGGACTTTCCACGGGGAGACAATTCTTTTTTGATCAAGCGGAGCAAGGTGCTTTTCCCCGAGCCGGATTCTCCCATCAGCACGGTGAAGCTCCCGGGAGCGAGAGAAAAGCTCACGTCCTTCAAAACGGGGGCTTCTGCACCGGAATAGGTGAAGGACAGGCGCTTGATATTCAAGATCTCCATCGCAATTTCTCTCTCCCTTCTCCCAGACTCGGCAGGGCGCACAGCACCCCAAAACAGATAGAAAGCATGGGAATCTCACGTAAGATCCCCCACGCGGATAACACGGTCAAAAGCAATACCGCCCCAAGCAGTACCCCGTCACGAGGGGCAAAGCGGAACAGGGTGTAGGCCGTCCGTCCCGGCAGGCCGAAGCCACGGGCTTTCATGGTATTACCGGATCGGATGGCGGATTCCAAAGTCATGCCCAGGGCAACGGACAGATTCCCCGCCCCGAAGCGGAGCTTTTCCAAAGCACCCTCTCCCCCCAGGTCTGCCCCCGCGCGGGCTTCCTTTACGGCGGTGTTCCGTCGGGAAGCCCGGGGGATCATCCGCAGGGCGGAGGACAACAGCAAGGCGGTCTTGGGAAAGGCTCTGCCCAAAAGGTATACCAGCCGTTCCGTATCCAGCACCCGTCCGAAGGCGGAGAACCAGCAAAGGGAGGCGGCCAGCATCCCGCCGATCCGCGCCCCCAATAGGACGGCGTCCAGGGTCACGGCGTTGTGGTTGAGGTAAAACAGCACCTGCTCCCCGCGGTGGGAGAACAGCGGATTGGTAACGGTAAAGACGGCCACCACGAAAAAGGTGGTCTTCAATTGATTCTTCGCCCCGCCTGTCATGGCGCAAAAGGTCAGTCCACCCGCCAAAGAGCAAAGGATCACGAAGGGCTCTGTGGAAAAGGCGGAAAGGAACAACAGCGCAAGCAAAAGCAAAGCGGAAACGGCAGGATGCCATTCTCTCACGACGCCTCCCCCCTTCCATCATAGGAAGTGACGTACCTCCAGGAGATCACGTCCCCGTCCTTCGGAAGATAGTCTGCTGCAGATACCCCTGCGGATGCACCGTTGACAGCGTAGATCCAGCCGGATTGGTCTCCGTGATCAAATTCGTAAAGCCCGCCGATGCCCTCCACGTAGCCCCCGGAGGTCTCGATGCGGAGATTCTTCGCCTCGGTGACCCGCAAGAGCAGCTCCAGCACGGTCTCCCCTTCGCGAAGCGTCACTTGGACGGGAGGCAACAAGAAGCCCTTCCCTGCCCCGGAAGCGTCGATCTCCAAGGTCACCACAGGGTCTCCTTCCCCTGCGGGGGCAAGGGAACCGCTCCCGTATTCCGAAACGGAATGGAAGGTGGAAACGGTAAGAAAGCAAGTGGCCAGAGAGGCGCAAAGGACGGTGAGCGCGACGTCTTTCCACCTTCTCTTAATACCGAAAAAAAGGCAAAGGGACAAAGCCACGGCGAAAACCGCCGCGATCAACAGCCAACGGATCTGCTCTCCCGTAAGTGCCACGCCCTGCTCCTGCCTTTCTTTTTTTGGTATTATACCACCGCCAAAGAAAAAAAGCAAGGTTTGGGGAGTTGCGGGAACTATTTTTTTATGGTATACTGAAAAAAGTTCCAACCCTTTTCTGCCCCCCGTTACTTTATGGGTGAAACGATCGTTTGAAATTCATCAAAAAGGAGGTGCCTGCCAAAATGACCCAACAGGAGCTGATAAGCGCCCTGGAATCCGACCTGCTCCCCAAGATCTACGGTTTTTGCCGCATGAAACTGGGCGGTGAAGCGGAGGCGGAGGATCTGGCCCAAGAGATCTGCGTGGAGCTTTTGAAAGCCATCCGCGGAGGCAAGGAGATCGAAAATTTCAGCGCCTTTGCCTGGAGCGTATCCAACCATCTGTTTTACAACCATCTGCGGAAGAAGAAACGGCTTTCCGCGGAGTACGCCTCCCGCACTTATCTTTCCGAATTGGTTGCCTCCGGGGAAAACACCGAGGAGGACTACCTGCAAAAGGAACAGACCGCGCTGTTACGTCGGGAGCTGGCGTTGATGTCCGGCAACTACCGCAAGGCGGTGATCTTGCACTACTTCGACGGACTTTCCTGCGAGGAGATCGGCAATCGTCTGGGAAAATCCGCAGGCACCGTGAAATGGTGGCTTCACGACGCACGAGAGGCCATCAAGAAAGGAATGGAACAAATGAGAACTTACGGAGAAAAAAGCTATCATCCCGAGACCCTTTACATGGCCTGTACGGGAATGCCGGGCAACGATATGGAGCCCATCTCCCTGCGGAAGCGGAAATCCACCCAGAACCTTCTTCTGGCCGCCTACCAAAAGCCCGTTACCGTAACGCAGCTCTGCGAGGAGCTGGGGATCTCCGCGCCCTATATTGAGGACGAATTGGAGGAGCTGGTGAGGGGCGAGCTCGTAAAGGAGCTTCCCGGCGGGAAGTATCAGACGGATTTCGTGATCCTTCCCAACGACAGGCGGATCATCGGAGACAAACTGATGGAAAAGGCCATCCCCGCCTATTACGAAAAGCTGATTTCCCTGCTGGAGGAACACAAGGATACCCTTTCCGGCGGAGTATACAACACCCCCGGTTTTTCCTGGGAACGGCTGCTTTGGGTGTACATCCCCTGGTTTGCGGAGCTGCATATCAACCGCTTCCGCTACGAGGAAGGGAAAAGCGTGAAATACGCGGATATGCCCATTCGCCCCAACGGCGGGAAGTGGGTCGCCTTCGGCTACCACGAGGATCACAGCCTGGGCACGCCGGAAAAGAAAATGCCCTATCACCAATTCCAAGGCCCCGTGCATAAGATCGACGGGGTGTTCGCCCAGGGCTTCTATCACCATTGGTGCGGCACGGAAAAGGGACTTTGGGGCGGGATCTTCTTTGAGACCCCCGGGGAGGTCATGGCGCTTTGCAACCGCTTGGTGAAGGGGGAGCTGACGACAGACGCTCTGTGTGAGGAAGAAAAGGTGCTTTTTGCCAGAGGATTGGAACTGTATCTGTTCTTGAAGATAGAGAACGGGTACTTGCAGAACTACTATTACGCCTCCCGGGAGGTCACGGAAAAGCTGGGAGAACTGGCGGAAAGCATTTACCCGGAGGTGCGTCCCCTGCTGGAGGAGGCCTTCTCGGTGATGGAAAAGGAGCTGGCAGACTATATCCCCGCCCATTTGGATTGGCAGAAGGGGAACTTCATCGCCATGCACTTCGGGTACTTCACCACGGGATGTCTCTATCTGGCAGAAAAAGCGGGGAAGCTCTCCTCCCCCGCAGAGTATGAAAAGCCCTGGCTGAGCCTTTTCGTCAGCGACGAGGGATAAAAACAAGGGGGCCGCGTCCCGTGACGCGGCCTCCTTTTGTCCTATGTGGTTATAAAAATGCCTTCTGATCCTCCGGGACGGGCAAGAGCTCGTCCTCCTCGGGCGGGATCACGATGATATTAGCCGGGCCGGAGCCGATCTGCAATGCATTGCATACCCTGCACCGTCCGTTTACAAATACGTGGACGAGCGGAGCAGTTGCATAATCGCACACGGAGCATTCCCGCCAGTGGGTGTCCACGTTGTGGTGGTAGCTCAACGTGTGGGCTTCCGACGTGGAATACCCGCAGGTGCAGGCATAAATGTGCCCCGTGGAGACGTAGGAAGAAAGCACCATGCTATGGGTTGCGGTAACACTGTATCCGCATGCGCTGCAGGTTGCTACATGCCCTATATTGCCGTATGTATAGGTGAATGTGTGGGGAGTCAACACGACGGTATAATCACACCCAGTACACTCTTGCAAATGACCCGAATATGTGTACACTAAGGTATGATCCTCATATGTTCTATACGCAGTGCAACTTGTACATCCGGCCCAGTGTTGCGTTGAATTGTATCCTGTGCCATAATAAATGTGGAGGAACTTGTATCCGCTATCCGAATCATATTGTTCTTCCAAAACGCTTCTTAATTGCGTTTTCTCTTCAACAGGTTCCGTAGAAACATCATAAACACTATAATACCCTGTAACGTTTCCTCTGCCCACAAAGAGCATTACGTGTGATCCGCCTTTGACAATCACATCGCCATTTTGCAAATCATCTATCGAGGCTACCTCGTGACCAAACGACAAAAAACGAGAAGTGTTTGGCTTAGTACCGTCGCTCATGCGAACACCAGTTACACGACCAACAAAACCAGAGCAATCCAAGCCAATCGTTCCGGTTTTATGACCGCCGACACACTGAACATTTCCAGGAAAATGCTGCTCAGCGTCCGCGAGTGCGATAAACTCCTCTCTGCTATTAAACCCGCCCCAGCAGTAAGGTATTCCTCTCATAGATGTTCCAACGGCGGTATCCATAATGTAGTCCGGGAGCGTCACGTTGGAAGGAACTTCCCTTGAAACATGCCCTTCAAGTAATTCCCATGGCGTTTGAATAATTCGCGATATCTCTGAACTTGCCTCATATCGAGTTGCAGGTACATAGGTAATACTATTGGATGAGGCCGAAGCGGCGCTCACGCTCGCTTCGGTCTCGTCATCGTTCTCTTGTAAATCGACATCGGGATTGCTCAGCTTGACACCGGAATACCCGGGTGTTATCTTATAAACTTCTCCGTGGTCTGCATAGTAAAGAAGAAGATAATACGTTCCATTCGGGCCTTCCAAAAGGAATGGCTGGAGCACATCCTCGAAGACATATTCTTCCACAAAAACGGAAAACCCTTTATAAGAAAGCACTGTTCCTGCATCATAAGGGATTTCACAAGCTACCTCGCAATTACGAATACGCGAATACAAAAACTCTGACACCAAACGCCCCTGCTGATCATAGTATGAATACAAAACTTCTCGAAGCGTTTTACCCTCTTTTTTGATGTTTTGTGCTACCGAAAGGCCAATGCCTGTGCTAATGCAACTGTATACGTAAGGCTTCAAACCGTCGTTCGTATATATATCATACGTTTGACCGTTTTTGCTTAAAATCGCAGAGTCTGCCTCTTGGTTGTGTTTTACAAAGCGGATGTTTGGGTTTTCCACCATCTGACTTTCTAACGTATACATGTTTCCATCCAACATCAGAACCGGTTCCTCTGCGCCGATGTCAAGCAGTTGTACCGATGCAACACCAGAAAACATATCGCTTTGATATGTTTGAATCAAAGTGGCTTTTTCGAGGCCATTCTCCACGGAATAACGACGAATCTGACCGTTGAAATCAAGGATAAATAACTCGCCATTGCACGCAAGCATCTGATTTGGCTCAGCGAACCTGGCTTTTAACATGGTACCATCATTCAAGCAGACGATTCCGCTCTTTGTAGCCACATAAATATCCCCGGTAGCATCTACGCAATAATGGATAGGGGTGCCAATTGTGGGATCGGCTGGATTTTCTGCGTAAACGAAACTGTACTCAAATAAGCCGTCTTCGCCTGTGTTAAAGGATAGCACTTTCTCCAAGATAGTTTGTTTTTCCTTGGGGACGATAGGCTCCAATTCGATGTCCGATTCTTCCATGGAGATGGTTCCTTGGGGTTCGGATCCCGCGGGAGCGGTTTCGGAGGGGGTGGCAGGCACCTTTGTCTTGGAGCTTTCCGCATTCACCTCGGAAAGGGTAAACCGGGGTGTGGGAGCCTTGCTCTCCGTCTCGGAAACGGCGGGCGGCTCCATGGTTTCGGCTGCACAGGCGCAGGCCATCAAAAGAACGGAAAGGCAAAGAAGAATTGCCAAAAATCTTTTTTTCATGGTCTTACCTCCTGAAAAAAGTCGATGGTTGGTGTCCTCCGGGCACATGCCCGCTGGGCATATACCCACAAGACGTGGCTTGTTCTTTCGCTTCCGTATCGGTACTGCCCATTGGACTCACTTCCTTTCCGTGCTTGTGGTTTTTCTTTACAATTTAAGTATAGCAAAAAACTTCCAGTTTTGTCAATTGTAAATTATGTAAACATTTGATTGCAAGAATTATGCATACTGTACAACCCGAAAAAGCCCTATTTAACATATATGTCGAAAACTTGCGGTTCGTCTATCCGGAGACGCAAAAGTTCACATTTTGTTAATAAAGAGGCTGTGTCTTTCCGCACAGCCTCGTTTTCATATTCGGTTTCTCCCGCAGGTCTCGTGGGCGATCTCTTGGAGTTTTTCGGCAGTCTCCTTGCCGAAATATGCGTCGTAGGAATTCCCTCGGGTGTCGATACCTAAGATGGTCTCCACCAAACAGCAGGCCGCCAGGTAACTGCCCATTCCCGAATGGTGGGAACGGTCGTCTGCATAAAGCTCCAGTTCGGGGTATTTCTCACGGCACAGCACGAAGGCCTCCGCCGCGGCGGATACGGGCACACGGAAGGTCTTCCCCGCACCTCGGTAGGTTTCCGAAAGGGAGGCGGTCAGCTCCTGCATGAGCCCCTCCCCCGCCTTGGGGGCACAGCGCATATACAGGAAAGGCTTTGCCCCATTCTCCTCCACCATGGGAAGGAGAGTACGGAGAGAGCTTTCCATATTGTCAAGAGTGGCGGCGCCTGCATCCTGAAGCACGGCGAAATCGTAGTGCTTTTCTTCCAAACGGGCGCAAAGCTCCTTGTGGTAGGGGTGGTTGGGATCCGCAAATTGGCGGAGATACGCCGCCCCGCGGGTGCAATAGGTCACCTCCACAGCCCTGCCTGCCGCCTTGCAAAGCTCACGAAACTTCAAAGGCACGCCGTGGAAATAGGTACAGCTATTGCCGATAAACAGGAATTGCAAGGCGTGGGGATCGAGGGGAAGCTCTTCCTCGTAGCGAAGCACCAGGGTATCCCCTTCCACTCTGCCCTCCACCTTGGGATGCACCACCATGGTGGCGTTGTACAGCATGGCGTTTTCCATGGCGAAATCGAAGCAGGCACGAATCTCCTCGTTCCCGGCTCCGGAAAAAGCGATGGCAAAGCCGTGGGGAGGGATGGTGACAGACAACTGGGGACTCCCCAGCTTCTCATCGGTATTGGCCCAAAGCTCGCCGCCTGCTTCCCGCAGGAGGTCGTCTTCTCCGAAGATCATCAGCTTGGCATTGTTGAACAAATACGTTTCCGTCATCAGGACCCTGGGCGTTTCACGGCCTGCATACAGGGTGATCCCTTCCGAAACGGGGGACTCCTTTTGACGGATGGGAAGGTGCAGCTCCTTCATCCCTTGACCTCGATGATACAATCACTGCCCGGTCTTTGGTGAGCATCCAGAATGATCTCCCCGATGGAATCGGCGGTGATACGGCCGTGGGTGGGGTTCTTTACGCTGTCAATGTGTCCTTTTACGGTGGCGTTCACGGTGCAGTTTTCAAAGGCCAAGTCACAGCCCTCCATGGTGCAATCCTCCAGCACCAGATCCTCGCAATAGCAAAGGGGCTGGGTGCCCATGATCTTACAACGCACCAATCGGAGGTTCTTGGCGTACCAGCCCAGGTATTCTCCCTTGAGAACGCTGTCGTAAACGGTGACGTTTTCGCTGTGCCAGAAGGCGTCCTTGGTGTTCAGCACGCTGTCCCGAATGACGGCGTTTTTCACGTACTGGAAGGAATACTTCCCGGTGAAGGTGCTTTCCTTCATGGTCACGTGTTCGGCGCCGAACAGGAAGTAGGCGGACTGCATGGTGAATCTTTCCATGGAGATCCGGCGGCAGTTCCAGCCGAACTCCTCGGAAATACCCTCACAATCGGTGATCTCCACGTCCTGACATTCACGGAAGGCCTTGATGCCTCCCAGGGTGGTGTGGGCCACCTTCACGTCCTCGTCGTACCAGAAGGCGGCGCGGCAGGTGCCCGTGAGAGTGCAGTTTTCCACCGTCAAATGGGTATCGTGCCAGAAGGGATACCGCAACGCAAAATGGCAGTTTGCCACCTCCACGTTTTGGCTTTCCTTCAAGGCGGATTCCCCGTCGGCAGGGCCTTCAAAGCGGCAGTTTTCCACTCTCACCCCGCGGGAGCCGTAGAGGGCGCGTTCTTCGTCGAAGGTTTTATCACAGATGTATTGCATATTTCTTCTCCAGCGATTCAAAGAATTTTCTCATAAGCAAGGTCACGACTACACCCAACAGCACCCCCAGGACCGCGCCACCCACAACGTCCGTGGGAAAATGCACGTAGAGGTACAAGCGAGTGAAGCCCATCAGCACCGCCACGGGGAAAGCGATATACCCCCATTTACGGTTGTACAGAGCCAGGATCGTAGCGGCGATGAAGCACACCATGGTATGCCCCGAGGGGAAGGAATAATCGGAGGGCAGATCCACCAAAAGCTCCACGTCCTCCACCAGCCAGCAGGGGCGGTCTCGGGCGATGAGGTTCTTCAACAGCAGGTTGCACACCAAAAGCTGACCGATCAGCCCTACGGCAAGGGTGATCCCCGCCTTGCGGTGCTTGCGGAAGGCCATGAGCAACACGCTGATCGCGATCCAGATCCAGCCCGCGTTCCCGAAAAAGGTGAAGATGGGAACGATCACGTCCAAAAAGCCGCAACGGAAAAGATCTTGGATTCCATCTAAGATCCCAATTTCCCATTGGTTCAGCCAATCAAGCACACTTCCCTCTCCTTCCATGCAAGGCTTAAAAAGAATTGTACCACAAAGCATGAAAAAATGCAATGCCCTAAAGGGGGAAAATCCCGTAGTCGCCGAAAAAAGCCTTGTTTTCCGTCGTTTTGTATAAAAACACCCCCTCGGTTTTTTACCTGCGGGAAAGCGGCTTCCGCCAAAAAACCGTTGCATTTTTGTAAGATGCGTGGTAAAATAAAAGAAAGGCAGAGGAACGAAAACGGAGGTCTTTTGTATGTCTTACCGCATTACGGAATTGGATCCTTATCTGCGTCCTTACGAAGAGCATATTGAAAACCTGATGAAGGCCTATCACGCCAAAAAGCGGGAGCTGGTGGGAAACGGCAGGCTGGTGGATTTTGCCAACGCACACCTGTATTTCGGCATCCATCCCACGGAGGACGGCTGGGTCTACCGCGAATGGGCTCCCGGTGCGGAGACCATGTTCTTCACGGGAGATTTCAACGGCTGGGACGTCTCCGCTACCCCTATGACGGCGTTGGGGAACGGGGTTTTTGAGGTCAGACTGCAGGGAAAAGACGCTTTGCGCCCCGGGCAGAAGATCCAGGCCATCGTTCATCACGGCGGAGAGCTTTTGCGCCGCGTGCCCTTATACGCCACCCGTGTGGTACAGGACCCCGTGACCTACCTTTGGTGTGCGGAGGTAACGGACAACAAGCCCTTTGCCTGGACGGATACGGGCTTCCGCCCGGAAAAGACTCCCTTTATCTACGAATGTCATATCGGCATGGCAAGCGAGGAGGGAAAGGTAGCCTCCTACAAGGAATTCAAGGAGAACGTTCTCCCCAGAGTACAGAAGCTGGGGTACAATACCCTGCAGATCATGGCCATCATGGAGCATCCCTATTACGGCTCCTTTGGATACCAGGTCTCCAGCTTTTTTGCCGCCTCCTCCCGTTACGGCACGGGGGAGGAGCTGAAGGAGCTGATCGACACCGCCCACGGCATGGGCATTGCCGTTTTGCTGGACGTGGTGCATTCCCACGCGGTGAAGAACACCTTAGACGGCATCAACCAATTTGACGGAACCGATTACCAGTTTTTCCACGAAGGCCCCCGAGGGGATCACCCTGCCTGGGGCACCAAGCTGTTCAACTACGGAAAGAACGAGGTGTTGCACTTCCTGCTTTCCAACTTGAAGTATTGGATGGAGGAATACCATTTCGACGGCTTCCGCTTCGACGGGGTCACCTCCATGCTGTATCTGGATCATGGGTTGGGCAGTGCCTTTACCAACTACGGGATGTACTACACCCCCAATACCGACGGAGAAGCGGTGACCTACCTGCGGCTGGCCAACGATCTGATCCACTCTATCAACAAGCACGCGATCACCATTGCCGAGGATATGTCCGGTATGCCCGGGATGTGCCTGCCCACCAAGGAAGGGGGCTTGGGCTTTGACTTCCGCTTGGGCATGGGAGTTCCCGACCTTTGGATCAAGTATCTGAAGGAATACCGTGACGAGGATTGGAACGTAGGGCATCTGTGGTACGAGCTGACCAATCGCCGCAAGGGAGAAAAGACCGTGGGGTATTGCGAATCCCACGACCAGGCCTTGGTGGGAGACAAGACTTTGATGTTCCGTCTTTGCGATGCGGAGATGTACACTTCCATGAACAAGCAGTCCCAAAGTCCCGTGATCGATCGGGGAATGGCACTGCACAAGATGATCCGCCTGCTCACCGCTTCCCTGGCGGGAGAGGGATACCTCACCTTTATGGGCAACGAGTTTGGCCATCCCGAATGGATCGACTTCCCCAGAGAGGGGAACGGCTGGAGCTATCATTACTGCCGCAGACAATGGAGTCTGGCGGACAACGGCCTTCTCCGCTACGGCGATCTTAGGGCCTTTGAGGAAGCCATGGTGGCCTTGCTGAAAACGGGCCGGCTGATGCCCTCCAGAGCGTTCTCTTTGTGGGAGAAGCGGGAGGATTACGTTTTGATCTACGGGAAGGGAAATACGGTGTTTGCCTTCAATTTCCATCCAAGCTATTCCTACGATCCCTATTTCATCCCCACCCCCGTGGAAGGAAGCTACGTGGTGGCCCTGTCCACCGACGACAAGGCCTTCGGCGGGCCGGAACGGATCGACACCGCTTACCGCTACAAGGCTACCAGACAGCCCGACGGCAGGATCGGCTTCTATTGCTACCTGCCCTCCAGAAGCGCGTTGGTGCTGAAGCTGAAACGAAAGAAATAAGTACGTTGCGCCTCTCCTAAAAAAGAGGCGCATTTTTTCGAAATATTTTTCAAAAACCTATTGACAAACCTGTTTTTTTGTGGTATCATAGCGAAGCTGTCACGGAGGGTTAGCTCAGCTGGGAGAGCAACTGCCTTACAAGCAGTGGGTCATAGGTTCGAGCCCTATACTCTCCACCAGAAAATCTCGTTCTTAGGAACGAGATTTTTTTATCCAAGCCGCAGGCTTGGCATATCATCGGCCCTTTGGGCTGTATATCACCACGCCCTCGGCGTGCATTTTCCCTACGCAAAAAGGAGCTTCCTTATGATCATTCTTATCACAGGCGCCTCCCACACGGGAAAGACGTTGCTCATGCAGAAACTTTTGGAGAAATATCACTACCCCGCTGTCTCCATGGATCACCTGAAAATGGGGCTGATCCGTAGCGGCAACACCTCCCTCACCCCCATGAGCGACGATGGGGAGCTTACCGCGTATTTGTGGCCTATTCTGCGGGAGATGGTGAAGACCGCCATCGAAAACAAGCAGAACATGATCGCGGAGGGCTGTTACATCCCCATGGATTGGCAGAAGGACTTCCCGCCGGAGTATCTGGAGCATATTCGTTTTTATTGCCTGATCATGAGCGAGGGATATATCCGGGAGCATTTCGGGGAGATCAAGGGCTTCGCAAGCGTGATCGAGGATCGTTTGGACGACGAAGATTGCACCATGGAATCCGTTTTGGAGGACAACGCAGACTTTTTGAAGCGGGCCACCGCAGAAGGCGTGGAATACTTCCTCATCGATCAAAGCTACAAGCTTCCGTTATAAGCTGATAGAGAGCACCTGCGGGTGCTCTTTTTTCTATCTTACCTAAGATATCTTGTCAAAGGACAAAGACTGTGATACAATGAAAATACAACGGAGCGTTGGATTTTGGTTGCGGATCGGTATCTTCCGTTTTGGGAAGCTGTGTGCCATACTATAAGCACGGTACCGAATATTTTTTGAAGGAAGGAATGGGCATTATATCCCTATTACGAGCCGAAAGTGATGTTGCAGAACCAATTGGAGAAGGACTGTTTCAAGGTGCTTTCAGAGAATCAAAGGTTTTTGGATCTGAAGCAGAAGGTTCTGGATTTACCGGAATAAGCTTTGCCCCCGCAATGCCCCGCTTCGTGCGGGGCTTTCCTTTTGGAAGCAAAATACGGTTCCCGCATCTTGTGAGCAAAGACCGTTTATCATTCCATGCAACGCGGGGCGCCGGAGGACGTCGCCCCCTACGAAGACGAACGCAGAAAAGCGGGAACGCCGACCGTCCGCCTCGCAAAGGGCGTTCTTCTTTTCCCTTGACAAAAGTCTTCCGAAAGTATATAATACATACATCCCATGGAAAGGAGAGCGTTATGGAAAAGTCTTCGATGACAAAAAAGAAATTTTTAAACCAATGGCTTCGACATTTTGCGCGAGGGCTCTCAAAAAAAGACTTTGAAACATATGTGCAAGACCAATATATATGGCACGTTTTTTCCTTCCCGTTGCTTGAGTACAGCAACCTGCTCACCGGAGATGCGGCGCGGGAAGCTTT
Organism: Clostridia bacterium; assembly: GCA_017516825.1. GTDB lineage: Bacteria > Bacillota > Clostridia > Oscillospirales > CAG-382 > Coliplasma. The sequence goes on from JAFXBC010000054.1 coordinate 26,608, forward strand.
TGATAAAGTCGACAAGTCCGGCTGTATTTGCTGCGATATGTTCGGCACGGAAGGGGTTACCTGCATGACCGCCTTCGATTCTGTCACAGCGGCTGAAATAGATTCCCATTACAAGGAGTATTACGTTGTGGCACGCGATGATTCCTGGACGTACATTCGAACACACGAGGATGGCTTGTGCGGACCGTACTTTTTGAAATTGAAGTAAGGAGAGCTATATGCTGATCTTTTTTATTCTTTTGGGTATTGCCACCGGCGTGCCGTTATGTTTTTTGTTTGACGTCAGTCTCCCCTGCCGCATCGCCATCGGTGCTGGGCTGTCCCTGGGCGGCTTTGCGGGATGGCTGTTCCTGTACATCCTGGGGCTGTTCATCTTCTCCCTGTTTGTCAGCAAGGAAAAGCCCCACACCAAGGATCATCCCTTCGTGCGGTTTCTGATCGCCGAGACCATGGGATTGGTCTGTCAGCTTGGCGGGGTGAAGCTCCAAGTAGAGGGGCTGGAGAAAATGCCTAAGGGAAGATTCCTGCTGGTCTCCAACCACCGCTCCATGTTTGACCCCATCACCGCCCTGGCGGCCTTCAAGAAGCACCCGGTGGCCTTCGTCACCAAGTCGGAGAATCTGCGGATCCCTCTGGTGGGCGGTATCATGCGGTACTGCTGCTTCCTGCCCATCGACCGCAGTAACCCCAGAGGCGCCATCCGCGCCATCAATTCCGCGGCGGAGCTGATCAAGACGGACACCGTCTCCGTTGGCATCTACCCCGAGGGCACCCGCAACAAGGGGGAGGGCGTTTTGCTTCCCTTCCACGCAGGGGTGTTGATGATCGCCCAGAAGGCAAACGTCCCCATCGTGGCCATGACGGCGGAAAACACCGAGAAGATCGCCAAGAACTTCCCCTTCAAAAGAACTGTGGTGAAGCTGACGGTCTGCCACGTGATCCCCGCAGAGGAAGTGATGGCTTCCCGCACCGACGATCTCGGCGCACGGCTGTACCAAGTTATGGAAAATCAATTGAAAAACACATATGGAAAGGATACACAAGTATGAAAACACTCCGCACCTGTCTTCTGCTGCTGTTGGCGCTGTGCCTGCTGGCCGCCTGCCAAAGCACCCCCGAAACCACTTCCCAGCCTCCCGAAAGCTCTGCTTCCCGGCAGGAATCAAGCGCCGAGACAAGCATGGAAGCAAGCTCCGAGGAAGCAACCTCCGAAGTCTCCTCCGAGACCTCTTCCGAAGAATCCACCGAACCCGAACCGCCCAGAGAAGGAGCTTATATGAGCTACGAAATTCCCGATAACTACAAGGACGTTTACGAAAATCCCTTCGCCCTCGAAACCTACGAGGAGATGGAAATCTCCGCATCCAACAACACCTACACCATCACCTACCGCTACCCGGACGGCGCTTCCTACCGTACCTGTCTGGTGAAAAAGAGATGGGGAATGTGGATGCTGGGCGCAATGGAATATACCCATGCAAACGGCACCAAGGTGCGTATGTCCGAGTCCTCCACCGACTACGAATGGGTGCTTTCCTGCGGTAAGGTGGGAGGCAACATCACCTTCCGCGGCGGCAACCACGGGGACTACACCTACTCCGATTGGAATGCAAACGATTCCACCAAGACCAACGACCACTTTATCGATATGACCTTCTACGATGCCGCAACCGGCGAGAAGGTTGAGGTTGCAAACGGCAAGACCGTGAAGGTCAACGGCCTGTTCGTGGTGCTTCACAACAACGTCTACGAGGACGCTTACGAGCAGGAAAACGTGCTGATCAACGTGGAAAAACTGTATCTGTTCAACGGGGAATCCGTTTCCGTGCAGTCCAAGCTGTACCTCACCTCTGACGTGGCCTTCGGCAACGCCTACACCTGTATGTTCCCTGTGGCCAAGAAGTACGGCAACTACATCATGTTCCACAACGACGACGGCACCACCAAGGTGACCAAGACCCCCATCACCGGTACCAGCAACTACGGCAACAACTTTGACGACCGCAACAAGGCCTCCAAGGTCACCGTATTCGGCGAGCAGTACCCCGCTTACCACATGACCATTGAGATCCACAACCCCGAGGATCAGTTCTATCAGTCCAGCCATCATACCCGTCTGTGGGATATGAACCCCTCCCAGAACAAGCTGTACTTCTCCGCATTCAAGCCCGGCTCCGTCATTACCGTGAAGAAGGACACCGAGTTCACTTACAGCTCCTCCTGGACCTTCTCCTACAACCCCGACTTTGAGCTTCCCAAGGTAGACAAGGAGCTTGGCTTTAAGAAATGATCTCCCCAAGCAACGATTATCCCCAGCTCCCTCCCATCCGCACCGCAAAGGGAGAGCTTACTGACTGCGCTCTCCTTCTGGAGGGCGGCTCCTTCCGTGGAATCTATTCCGCAGGCGTCTGCGACGTGCTGATGGAAAACGGCATCCACCCCAAGGCGGTGGCCGGCGTTTCCGCGGGCGCGCTTTGCGGCTGGAACATGATGGCGCGGCAGATCGGCAGGTTTGCGCGGATCTGTATTCTTCACCGCCACGACAGCCGTTATTCCGGATGGAAGGCCATGACCACCGACGGCGGACTGGTGGGCTTCCGCTTCCTTTTGGACACGGTGGAAAAGCTCTATCCCTGTCCCAAGGGCTTGCGGGAGGATCCCGAGAGACGGTTTGTGGCGGTGTCTACCGATTGCAAGACCGGAGAGCCCGTTTACGCTGAGTACGACGGGCATTCCTCCTTTGGCAAAGCCATTCAGGCCTCTGCCAGCCTGGCCTTCACCTCCCGTGTGGTACGGATGGACGGCCGCGCCTTGCTGGACGGGGGATATTCCGTCAGCGTGCCCCTGGAATGGGCAGAGAAGGAGGGCTACAAAAAGAAGATCGTCCTTCTCACCCGCCCCGTAACGGCACGGAAGGATCCCGTTTCCAAGCAGAAAATGGTCTCCTTTCATGCCGCTTTTCCCCGCTATCCCGCCTTCTGCGCGGCTGTGGAAGCAGTTCCCGAGAACTACAACCGTCTGCGGGCGGAGCTGGAGCGGCAACAGGACGCGGGAGAAGCCTTCGTCATCGCTCCCGCAGAGGAGCTCCCCATTTCCAAAATGGAGGGCAACACGGCTAAGCTGTACCTCTATTACCTCCACGGCAGACGGGACGCTCTGCGCCTCCTGCCAGCCTTGCGGGAATACCTGGCAAAATGAAAAGATCCTTGCGGTTCGCAAAGAACTGCAAGGATCCTTTTTTATTGTTCGTTTTTGCGGCGTTTTCGCTTTTTCATCATGTTGAACACCACGGCGCCCAAGGTGACGGCACCGCAAGCGATCAAACAGATATAGAAGGAAACGCTGCGGCTGATCAGCTCCACGCAGGTGGTATCCACGATAATATCCTCGAACCCGTCCAGGAACAGCATGTCCGCCACGCCCACGGCACCGGGAATGGGTACCGCGTTGGAGCCCAGCACCACGTAGCCCTGGGTCACGAAGACCTCCAGCCAACGGCTGATACTGCCGCCGGTGGCAAGGTATACGAACAGGGTAACGGCGATGTTGCAGAATCTCTGCATCAGGTTCAACAGCAACACACGGAACACCACCCATCCTCCTCCGCGGAAGGCTCGGATGCACTCCTTGTACTCCGCCGCCATACGCTCCACGGAAGCCAGACGCTTTTCCACGTCCTTCATCAAATGAAGCTTATGAAGCAGGCGGATGAAGAAGCTTGCCAGACGGAGAATGATCTGCTCCTTCAGCACCAGCAAAAGCAACCCAACCACTACCAGGACCTGGATGCCGAATCCGATGATGATCAGCAAGCGGGAAAACATATTGAAGGAGAAGAACACCCCAGGGCACAGAATGAAGCAAAGGACACCGATGATCAGAATGGACACGGTGTAGAGCATCACGTTCAACAGCAGACACATGGCCGTAACGGCACCGGGGATCCCGTCCCGCATCATGAACAGCGCGCTGGCGGGCTGCCCCCCCGTTGCGGAGGGAGTAATGGCGGAGAAATAGATATCCGCCGCAGAATAGATCATGTTACGACCCAAGGAACGCTTATGGCCAAAGAAGCGGGTCAGCCGCCAAAGGCTCCAGGCCTCGAAGAACACGAAGCCTGTGATGGAAACGAAGGCACAAAGCATATACCAGGGATTTGCCCCGGAAAGAAGCTCCCAGAAACGCTCCGCGGTGAAATCCGTAGCCCCGGACATCATGGCGTACAGGGTCACGGCGATGAGTATCAGAAAGATGATAAACCAGATGAACCGATTTTTACCGCCCTTCATACAGCCACCCCCTTTCTGCGATCCAAAAAGGAGAAGATCCTGCCCAGACGGAACCGCTTTGCCAGCACCAGGCCCAGCTCGGCCACCAGAATACCGCCCAGAATATCCACCACCACGTGCTGTCTCACCAGCACGGTGGAGGCGAAGATCCCCAGCATGATCACCAGGCAATAGATCCGATACCAGGGGCGCACCTTCTTGCAACGGAAGGCGCCGCGGGTCACCACCCAGCTTTCCAAGCAATGGATAGAGGGGAACAGGTTGTTGGGCTCGTCCATGTCGTAGATCAGCTGCGTGGTCCAGTCGAACACGTTGTTGATCTCAAACTGCCCCGAGGGCCAATCCACCATCTCCGTGGGAATGGCAAAGAAGAACACCAGGCACATGGATTTGGCTACCATCTCGCCGGAAAGCATTTCGTAGCAGACTTCCTTGCTCTCCCTGCCGATGATGATAAAGCCCACCACCCAGAAGACGTAGGAGAATACGTAGAAGACGATCATCCATGTCACCAAGGGAATGTTGTCGTCGATGGCGGGGATGGAAACGTCGAAGAATTGGTATTTGGGGATCAGCCGGTTGCCGTAATACACGATGGTATTCAGGATCATGCACGCCAGAAGCGGAATGACGGCGTACCGCGGGATCAACTTTTCTATAAACTTTTTCACGGTCACGCCCCCTTTCGGCAACAGTTCTTTTTATTATACGCCTTTTCCTTCAAAAAGTCAACAGTTTTCAAAAGCCCAGAAGATACATTTCCACGCCGTCGGCCACTGCCTTGGCAAAGGCGTCCTGCCAGGCGGGATCCGTCAGCTTTTTGGCATCCTCTTCCCCGGAGGCAAATCCCGCCTCCAACAGCAAGGAAGGCATATCGGGATACTTGGTCACCACGAAGGCGTCCCCCCAGGAATCACTTCTGACACCGATGCGGCGGGAGGGGAAGGTATGCTTCAAGGCCTGCTCCAAGCTTGCCATCAGCCCTTCGGAGGATTCCCTGTGAGGGGTGTCGGAGCAGATAAACAGATCCGATCCCACGGCGTAGGAATTGGTTCCGCTGGCGTTGATATGGACAGACAAGAACAGGTCGCCCCCTTGCAGGTTGGCGTAATACGCCCGCTCGAAGGTATCGAACACCCCGTCCCCGTTGACCCCCGTGCCGAAGGCGGTCACCGTCTCTCCTACCGCATCCCCTTCTCTGCCGCTGAAGGCGGAGATCAGAGCGGTGAGGTAGGCGTCCAGGTCGTAGCCCTTTTCCGCCGCCAGGGCATCCAGCGCTTCTCTGCCGGGGAAGCCCTCGCCCATGTGGGTATAGATCACGGAAACGCCGTGCTGTTCCAGCAGAGAGGCGATCTTTTCCGTCAGATGCAGAGTCAGCTCTTTTTCGATGATCCCGTTGTTCGGATATTCACAGCCGGGATCCTCAAAGCCGTGACCGGGATCTAAGATCACGGTTTTTTCCGCAAGGATGGCAAGCTCCTCGGGAGTGCGGCTTTCCGCCGCCAGAAAATCCTGCCTGCGGCTTTCCTCCTCCTGCTCCGCGGGAGGGACACAGCCCCACATCGCAAGCAGGGCAAGGCACAAAAGCAGGGTCAAAAAACCTTTCATTGTACGTTGTCCTTATGCTTCAGCTTCTCGCGGCTGCCGTCGGGCTGTTGGATGTAGGTATTGTCCAGAATGCCCCGGAAGGCGGCACGGAAGGCCAGACGGTATTCCTCCCGCAGCTCGGCCCGCTCTGCGGTCTCTTCGGGAGTCAATCCACCCTCCCGTTCTTTTTTCGCCAGCTCGTTGATCCGAACCAGACGTTCTTCCTGTGTTTGATATTTGCTCATAATTGTGTCCGTGCCTTTCGTAGCCCGCATAGCGGACTCATATTGGAAAAAGGATCCCTTTTTCAAGCTTTACTCCAAAATCTCGTAGGCAAAGTTCTCACAACGCAGACGGGTGCCGATATCCACCCCGTCGGGAAGCAGAAACACTGCGATCATCACTTCTCCGCCGTTTTCCTCCCGCAGGTAGGCGTATTCCCCTTCGATGGAGGCCACGGTGTAAAACTTTTCTTCCATAAACAAAAACCTTTCGTTTGCTTTCCTCCATTATACCCTATCCTGCGGGAAATTGCAAGAGGAAATTCAAGGCCGCAGAAGCGAACTGCGGCCTGTGGGGTCATATTTTACAGAACGATCACCATCAGCAAGACGGAAAGCAGCATCCAAAGAGCGGCGATCCCCGCCAACACGTACCAATATTTGGCGTATCCCCGTTTTGCAGAGCGGGGGAAGAGCAATCCCACCATCAACAAGGGAGCGGGGATCAGAAAGCCGAACACCACCATCCCCGTGGTAAAAGCACTGCGGGAGGAGGAATCCACGGTTCCCTGGATGCCAATGCCGCCGGAGTGCTCCATGGTAACATACTCCAAAGGACGGTAAATCATCTCCCCTTCCGTATTTTTGAGAGAGAGCCGTTGATCCTTGGTCAGTCTGACCGCTTCCACGGTGCCCCTGCGGTAGGAGAAGTTGCCGTAGGCGTCAAAGTACTGATTCCCCAGGTCCATGTAATGAACGTAATAAAGGTGACCTTCAACCAGGTACACGGCGCCGTAGGCACAGCCGTAATAGCCGTATTCATCCACGCCCAGCAGGGTATAGTACAAGGCGTCCTCTAAGTCCTCCACGTCAAAGGTACGCGTCTCTCTCCCGTTTGTCCCGGCAAGAAAAACGTAGTTTACCAGCTCCCGGGAGATCGGCGCACTTGCGTCGTATTTGGACGTCAGCATATAGGAGTCCGCTTCGCCCTCCATCAAACGGTCCAACGCTTCCCTTCCCCGTTCGGTGGTGTAAATGACGTCGTAGATGTCCGCATAGGTGGGATCATGCTCGGCGTTGGTATCCACGGAGCGGTAGTCGTTCAGAACGTAATTGTAGCAATATACCACGTCGCCCACCACCCGCAAGGGGAAATAGGGCTCGTACAGGGTGAAGGTGATCTCCCCGTAGGTCAAGGTCTCCTCGTCGTAGGACAAGGACCACGCCGCCTCCCCTGCAAAAGCGGTGCAGGACAACAAAGCGCACACAAGCAGGCAGGAAAGCAGACAAAAGATCCGTTTCGTCATTTTCAATTTCATATCCGCACCTCCTTACGAGAGATTCAGCTTCCGTTCCAGCTTCCCCAGGGCGAGGAAATGGAACAGACAGGCCACGGCGGCCTCCATCAGCAGAAGGATCAACAGCATCAGCGAAATGACCAGGCAGATCGTATTCACGGAGAAGTCGCCCATCACCAGCAGATCCGTCACGGGAACCACCACGAAAACCACTCCCAGGCCTGCCGCCAGCTGCATCAAAAAGGAGCTTGCCATATTGATCCCGTAATATACGCCGAAGGCGGCCAGGATCTTGTGCTTCTTTGCCACCACCGCACCGATGGTAACGCAGGTGGAGATCAAAGAGCAGGTAAACCAGGCGGCGGCAACGGCAAGCAGGATGCCCTCGAAAATATAGACGATCAGCCAGCCGCCGACCCCTTCCCAACAGTGGGAGAAGAACCGCCCGATCGCTTCCCAAACGTGCAGATCCAGAAGATCTCCCCGATCGGGCACGGGGGCGATGGTGATGACGATGGCAACAGCCGCCAGCATCAACGCGGCGTGAATCACCGTCCACAGCACGGTATTCACCACCTTGGAAAGGAACAACGTTCTGCGGGACACCGGCAGGGTGAAGGTGAGGTATCCCTCGTCGGTGAAGAAGTTTTTATAGAACCGTACGTAACAAAGGATCTGGGGCGCTATAAAGGAAACGGGAACGGCGATGAAGCAGGCCACCAGGAAGATCTCTCCCGAGACGTACAGAAACATCTCCTGAGCGGAAGCTCTCGTGGTATCGAACACCGCCAAAAAGCGGTACACCAAGCTTCCGAAGAAGGAGATCCCCAAAACGGAGGCGGTGATGATCCACCAAAAGCGTTTTACGTAGGCAAAGTCGTATTTGAATACCTTTTTGAACATTTTCATATACCGTTACCTCCCAAAGCTATCTGCGGAGGGCGTATAGCGGAAGCATTCTCTGAACAGCTCATCCAGAGACTTGCCCTTTTCGTTCCGCACCTCGTCCGCCACGCCGGAAAGCATCACCTTCCCGCCGAAGCCCATAAACAGGAACTCGTCCAGAATGGGCTCGATATCGTAGATCAGATGGGTGGTGATGATGACGGTGGCCTCGGGGTTGTAGTTCCCGATGATGGTCTGGAGGATGTAGTCTCTTGCGGCGGGGTCCACCCCGGCGATGGGCTCATCCAGCAGGTAAAGCTTGGCCTTCCGCGCCATGACCAGCACCAACTGCACCTTTTCCTTGGTGCCCTTGGAAAGGGCCTTCAGCTTGGCGTTGGTGTCGATCTGCAACTCCCCAAGCATCTTCCGCGCCAAGGCCATATCGAAATCCTCGTAGAATTCCGCAAAGAAGGTAAGCAGCTCCTCTACCCGCATCCAGTTGTTGAAATAGGTGCGCTCCGGCAGATAGGAGATCAAGGCGTTGGTCTTCTCGCTCCGCCGCTTTCCGTCAATATAGATCTCTCCCCGATCCGCCACCAGAAGCCCGGTGATCAGCTTGATCAGGGTGGATTTTCCGCACCCGTTGGGGCCCAGAAGCCCTATGATCTTCCCCTTGGGGATCTGACAGCAAAAACGATCTAGCACGGGTTTGTTCAGCCCGGGATAGGATTTGCACAGATCCTCGCAGATCAGAACGGCGTCTTCAATTCGTTCGTTTGTCCAAAAGCTCATTTATTCTTCTCCCCTTTCTGTATCGGCGAAAATATGTACGCCGGGTGTTAACGGAGTCACATGGTTTTTGTTGATGTCTTCATAAGGCGGCGAGAAAACTTGTATGGAGCACAAGCCTTGTTCGGCCGGTTTGCTTTCGTTCAAAGGGAAATCCAAAAGCATCATCACAAACTCCCCGGTATCGGTTTTCAAAGAAACCCAGCTCGTTAACCGGATACAAGAATAATTCCGCCGGGATTCAATACCGTCCGGCAAGATCTCCCAGGAGATTACGTTCGTTCCCATTAGGGAGAACAGCTCCTCAATGGATGCGTCCGGATCCTTGGCGTTTGCCAGATCCTGCACAGAAAACAGTTCCTTTACTTTTCTTCGATCCTGCTCTTTCAAGGCTTCCGTTAACTGCTCCATGCGTTCTGCCACGTATTCCTCGGCGCAGGATTCCTCCAGCGTTGTTCGGGGAAAATGCACTCCCGGCTCATCCCAGCTCAACCAGCTGGCGTCCAGATCCAAGTAGTGCTCACGGAAAATCAACAGTGCAAACAACCCCTCGTGATCGGGTTCATCGACGTCCTCATAAATGCCTTGAAGCAGAACCGCATATTCTTGCGTATCGGTTTTGATAGACGTCCAGACACTGATCATCATAGACTGACTGCCGTAATACTGATGCCCTTCGGAATAAGAAGCCATCGGAAGCTTCTCCCAGGAAACAACGCCATCTCCCACCTGCTCTTGAAGGTTTTTGATGGCGGCATCCAGATCCTCGGCATCCTTCTGCGCCCTGCGGGAGAACAAATCTTTTATTTTTTGTGCATCCTGCGTTTTCAGGGCTTCCGTCAGCCGATCCATACAGTCTTGTACGTACGTTTCCTCAAGACTTGTCACGTAATCCAAATCTCTCAGACTGCCTTCCTGCAAGAAGCCGCAGCCGGAGGCGCTAAGCGTTACCGCCGTCAGCAGCAGGATCGCCAGCAGCTTTTTCATCCTCGACGCCCCCTTCCTCTTGGATGTATCGTAAAAGTTCTTCCTTGGTGATGCCCAGCTCAAAGGCCTCCTCCACCAAACGATGCACGGCCTCCCGCCGCACCCGCTCACCGCAAAGGGCAAGAACCGACCTGTCCGTGGTCACGAACCGCCCCACCGTCCCGCGGGAATACAAAAGGCCTTCCTCCTCCAGAACGGTCAGCGCCTTCTGCATGGTGTTGGGATTCACCGCCGCTTCAAAGGCCAACTGCCGCACGGGCGGGATCTGCTGATCAGGCTGGTACTTTCCCCGCAGGATCTCCCCCCGCAGGCGGGATGCGATCTGGAGAAACACCGCCTCGTGGCTGTTAAATTTCCATGGCATGGGCTTCGCCTCCTTTTCCTTGTATGCTTGTACTAATACAATAATACAACATAAGATGCCATTTGTCAATAGAAATTATGAAAAAAATGCCTTTGAAAGAAGATTTTCAAAGACATTTTTCACTTTTTTGCTTATTTTACCTGCGCCCAGATGAGCATATCCGTTTTCCCCCGGTTGGAGAAGCTGAAATAAGGGATCAATCTGGCGGTGAAGGGGATGCGCTTGTCGTTCTTCACGCGGTAGAGGGTGCCGTACTGCTCTCGCCGCAGGGCGTCCATGTAAAGCACCGGGGCGGGGATGCCTGCCTCGGCCACCACTTTGGCGTTGCCGCCCTCGACAAAGGCCACGTCGCGGAGGTTTTCTCCGTTGTCCAGGCCTTCCATGCAATACACGATGGGCCCGCGGGTGACGGCATAGCGGCCGGAAAGATCCTGCACTCTGGGATCCGCCTCCACGAAGTGGATCTCCATGGGAAGGTCTACCGTTACGGTAGCACCGTCCGTCAGTTCAAAGCGGGCAAAGCCGTTTTCCGTCTCCCCCGTGTACTCCACGCACCAGCCGGGGATGCGAACGTACAGCACCGTGGGCTTGCCTCTGTATGTGAAGGTAATCTTGCCGTCGTAGGGGTAATCGGTATGCTGGCACAGGGTGGCAGGCTGTCCGCCGATGGTGAGCTTGGTCTCGCTTTCCGCAAACTGGTTACAATAGATGATATCCCCGTCCAGAGTATACATATAGCGGGAGATGGAAGCCAGCAGTCTCACCACGTTGGGAGGACAGCAAGAGCAATTGAACACCTTCACGCGGTCAAAGGCGGGCTGGAAGGTACTCCGCCCGAACTTCTTCTGATCCACCTCCGTGGGATTGGTATAGAAGAACTCGTCCCCCGCCAAGGAGATGCCGGAAAGGAATCCGTTGTAGTTCACCCGCTCCACCACGTCGCCGTAGCGGGAGTTTGCCTCCAATTCCTGCATATAGCCTGCAAACATGGCAAGGCCGATGGCGGCGCAGGTCTCGTTGTAGGTGTCGGAGGGAGGCAGGTCGTAGGGGTAGGAGAACCGCTCTCCGTTGTGCTCCGCGCCGATACTGCCGGTGACGGCCATCTTCCGCAGGGTGATATCGTCAAACAGGCGGTGGCAGGCGTCGTTCAGCCCCTTGTCGCCTGTGAGCAAAGATAAAGTTGCCATGGCGGAGTAGTAATACCCTGCGCGGACGCAATGTCCTGCGGCGGATTGTAGGTCTCTGGCGGCAAAATCGTCGGTACGCTGTGCTGTGCGGTCCTCGATCTCGTTGTTGCCCCGCTTGTCGATAAAGAATTTCGCCAGCTCCAGGTGCATGGGGTTCCCCAGGTAGCGGTACAGCTTCAACAGCGCCAGCTCGATCTCCTGATGCCCCGGGGTGACGAAGGAGGCGGACTTTTCCACCACGAACACCTTGTAGATCAGCTCGATGTTCTTCAGCATACAATCCAGCAGGGTACGCTTCCCCGTGGCACGGTGGTAAGCGATGGCCGCCTCGGTGAAGTGCCCCGTGCAGTACAGCTCGTGCCAGCCGCGGTTGGTATAGATCTCCGAGGGGGTCACGGTGAGGAAGTAGGAGTTGAAATACCCGTCGGCACGCTGATTCTTGGCGATGAGGGCGATCATCTCGTCGATCTTCTCCTCGATCTCCGGCATGGGCTGTTTCTCAATGAGATACGCCGCGCCCTCGATCCACTTTGCCACGTCGGAATCCCAGAACATATGGGGCTTGTTGGGCATCCCCTCCCGCCAATTGCATTGCAGAGCGTCAAAACGCCCCGTCTCCTTGAAACGGTCGTAAACGCTTTGTACCGTTACGTTGCGATCCAGATCCTCGTAGTATTTCCAAAAGCCGCCTTTGATCTCCGTGTTGCCGAAATACAGGTTTTCCATGTGACTCCTCCATGTGCAGATTCGTTCCCTCATTATAGCGAGATTTCTCCCTTTCGTCAAGATATATCAAAAAAATCCTCCCGAATTGCTTCGGGAGGACAACTGCTTATTCGGTGACGATCTCCACGGTGTAGCCCCGCTGTTCCAGAAGGTCGGCCATGCCGCCCTCTCCCAGCACGTGCAAGGCGCCCACGCAGATGAAGATCTCCGTGCCGGACTCCAACGCGTTCGCGGCGTATTGGGTCATGGATGCATTACGCTCCACCACCATGGCGGTGAGGTATTCGTCGTAAAGAGCCAGCTCCTCTTCGGTCATGTCTGCGGTGTCGCTGTCGGAGGACTGCAAAATGCCCTCCGCATCCCCCGTCTTCCAAGCGTTCATCATGGCCTCCAGGCTTTCCCTGACGGCGGTGGGATCCTTTGCGGAAGCCACGGAGGAGGCCAGCATCATCTCCTGCAGACCGTCGGAGAAGCCGCCCAGCATTTGGTACTGGAATTTGGCGGACTCGATGTCCAGCACGTCCTTCTTCAGGTTGTACGCCCAGTTGATCATATAGACGTCCACCCCCAGCTGGGAATCTGCACCCAGCTCCATATACAGGGCGGAATCGATGGTACTGCTCCACATGGCGGGGCAATAGTAATCCAAGGCAGAATTGTAAAGCTTCAGATCCTCCAGGGTCTGCTTGGCTTCTTCGTAAAGCTCCGGCGCAATATGATCCGCAATGGAGGAGCCATCGGCGTACAGCAAGGGCTTCAAGGCGTCCATCTGGGCCAAAAGATCCTTCTGGAAGGCCACGATGTCCACCTCCACGGCAAGGCTGTCGGAGCCCTTGAAGGCTTCCGCAACGTATCCGGGCAGGGGGTAGAAATCCTCTTGCCCCATGTGGATGGAGCCGAACAGCCACACCACGTCACCGTCCTCGTCGGTGACCTTGTAAAGCAAGGGTGTTGAGGTGGCGGTACCGGTATTGTACTCCACGGAGACGGTGCTTTCGGTCTCCTCGTCCTCGCTGTCCTCCAAAGAGGGCTTTTCGCTCTCGCAAGCGGCCAGCACCAGCATCATTACCAGAGCCAACAGCAACGCCAACAAACGATTCAGTTTCATATTTTTTCTCCTTTATATATTATATTCCCCAGTTACCGATCTCGTACCAATCCCCGTTCAAGCGGTGATACTCCATCCCGGAATACCACTCCTCCCGTATGTCTCCGATGACGGAAAGAGGGGAATCCGCATACAGCAGACCGTATTTTTTCGTCTCGTCGCCCCAAAGGATCACGTAGTCCTCCTCCACCCAAAGGTAGTTGAGTCTCCCGCTGATCTCCCCCAAGGCCTGCCGCTGATCCTCGGTCAAGGGGATCTCCTCCCCGCTTTTCAGGGTGAGCCTGTCCTCCTGCCGAAACAGAGTCAGCCGCTCTGCGGTTTCGGTGCTTTCGTAGTACGCCATGGCCGCCTCCGCAACCTGTTCGTACACCTGGGCGTGATCGTCAAAATCCTCCATCTCCGCCTCGCCGCCTACCACGTAGTGGTAGATCCCCACGGGAAGCAGCACCAGGATAGCAACGATGAGAATCAGTGCGAGGATGACCAAAAGGCCTTTCAATGCGTTCAAAACAATCTCCCTCCCTCTATGGTCTTTACGGCAGTTGGTTCCCTGCCGCCTTGTAGATGCGATACCACTCCTCGCGGGTGATGGAAACTTCGGTAGCCTGCAAGCTATCGCGCAATCTCTGCAAATTGGTGGTGCCCGTAACAGGCTGCATTTTCGCAGGGTGACGCAGGATCCAGCTGATGGCAAGAGCGGTCTTGGAGATGCCGTAAGCGGAAGCGATCTCCTCCATAACGGCATTCAGCTTGGGAAAATTTTCATTGTCCACAAAGCAACCCTCAAAGAAGCCGTACTGCATGGGAGACCAGGGCTGGATGGTGATATCCTTCAAACGGCAGTAATCCAGCACGCCGCCATCCCGATTGGTGGCGGAATCGTTGTACAGGTTCACGTTGATCCCCGATTGCACCATGGGTGCATGCATAATACCGAATTGCAGCTGGTTGGTGCATATAGGCATATCCAAATACTTTTGCAACAGCTCCAGCTGATAGGAATTGTGGTTGGAAACGCCAAAATAACGCACTTTGCCGCTTTCCTTCAAATGAGCGAAAGCTCTTGCCACTTCTTCCGGCTCCATCAATGCGTCGGGGCGATGCAAAACCAGCACGTCCACGTAATCGGTGTTCAACCGTTTCAGGCTTCCCTCCACGGAGCTTACAATATAATCGTAGGAGAAATCATACATTTTCCCCGCCACGATGCCGCATTTGGTCTGGATCAGAAGCTTTGCTCTGTCGTAGCCCGCCATGGCCTTGCCGAAGACGGTCTCGCAAACGCCGCCTCCATAGACGTCGGCGTGGTCAAAGAAGTTGGCTCCGTTCTCCATCGCCGTGGCGATAAACGCCTCCAACTGTCGAGGCTCCATCTCTGCGATACGCATACAGCCCACGGCAACGGTGGGGACTTGCATACCGCTCTTTCCAAAAGGAATGTGATACATATACTCCTCCTATTTCAAAAAAACTGCTCATATATGGCTTGCCATGGCACGGATCTCCTCTGCCGTAAGCTGTGCAAGCAGAAAATGCCCGCCGTCGTACTTGGATTTCTTCTCCGCGGGAAGCAAACGCAGGAAATCGGAATATTCCAACTGCCCCAGCACTTCCGACTCCGAGCCGATGATCATGGTGACCTGCCATTTGTCGCATTGCAATCGCTTTCCCGTACGAGGATCTAATACTCCCGGGGGAACCGTCGGGACATCGGGATAGATAAGAGAGGTCCAGTCGCTCAAGAAGAACATCCCCACAAGCTGATTATCCAAATTGAAGAACTGGGGCGATTCGTAACACGCATCCAGGCTCTGCTTTTCGTGGAGCCATTCTTCAAACAGATGGGGATTGTGCAAGAACAGGGTAGCCTCCTCCTGCCCCATGGACATGGGCCACTTGGCGGCGTAAAGGGACAGAGTGTTGTAGGTTCCGTCCAGCACCTGCCCTGCAAAATCCTTCAAGGCTTTCAGGTTGAATTCCATCATCTCCTGGTAGCTATCCAGAAAGACCTCCAGGCTTTGCTTTTGCCCCTCTACCTCCAGGCTGCTACCCTCCCAATGCTTTGCCATGCGTTCCACGGCGGCATAGAAGTCCTGCAATTCCCGTGTGGTAGTAGGCTGGAGAAGCCGCAGAGTGACTGCTTTTTTCTCCTCGGGCGTCCAGACTATGCTGAAGCCCCTGCCAATGCGGTTGGGGTTGTAGACCAGAATTTCATCTTCCCCCATCTCCCCCACGGACAGATGATCGTTTTCATAATTGCCGTAATACAGATCCTCCCCCAGGATCACCTCAAGGGGCATAGGCTTTCTGCCAAACAGCTTTTGCTTGATGACGACTTCAAGGGACATAATCAACACGCTCCTTCGGCAATTTATTTTTCAATTTCATTATAGCATAATTTCCGGAGAATTGCAAGGAAAAATCATCCTGCAATACGAACGATTCGTGAATAGGGTGTATCGTTTTTTTGGTTTTCAAGAAAAAATCCCCGCCGATTTCTCAGCGGGGATGGTTTTGCAGGATTGCTTGAATTACTTGCTTTCCTTAATAGCAGCCTGTGCAGCGGCAAGGCGTGCGATCGGAACGCGGAAGGGAGAGCAGGAAACGTAGTCCAAGCCGATCTTGTGGCAGAACTCAACGGAAACGGGGTCACCGCCGTGCTCGCCGCAGATGCCGCAGTGCATTTCGGGACGAACCTTCTTGCCCAGGGTAACAGCCATTTCCATCAGCTTGCCGACGCCGTTCTGGTCCAGCTTAGCGAAGGGATCGTTTTCGTAGATCTTGCTGTCGTAGTAAGCGGTCAGGAACTTGCCTGCGTCGTCACGGGAGAAGCCGAAGGTCATCTGGGTCAGGTCGTTGGTACCGAAGCAGAAGAACTC
>JAFXBC010000055.1 GCA_017516825.1 Clostridia bacterium
AAGGTGTAGAAGGATATTCCCACGGGGAGCGCAAGCTTCAGAAGGAACGGCTCGGAGGAGAATCCGAACAAGCCCATAACAGAGGAGAAGCTGGCGGCCACGGGACGCTTCGTTATCGGCGGTCCCAACGGCGACTCCGGTCTCACCGGCCGTAAGATCATCGTGGATACCTACGGCGGTTACGCCCGTCACGGCGGCGGCGCATTCTCCGGGAAGGATCCCACCAAGGTGGACCGTTCTGCCGCTTATATGGCTCGCTACGTTGCCAAGAACGTGGTAGCCTCCGGCGCGGCTTCCAAGTGCGAGGTGCAGATCGCTTACGCCATCGGCGTGGCAAAGCCCGTATCCGTGTTAGTGGATACCTTCGGCACCGGCGTGGTATGTGACGACAAGCTTTCCGAAGCTGTTGCAAAGCTGTTCGACCTCCGCCCTGCCGCCATTATCGAGAAGCTTCAGCTCCGCCGTCCCATTTACAAGGCAACCTCCGCTTACGGTCATTTCGGCAGAGAAGACGAGGGCTTCCTGTGGGAAAGCACCGATATGGCAGAGGCTCTCAAGGCTGAGCTGGGTTTGTGATATTTTGGGGAAGATAAAAGAATTCGTTCAGATCGCAAAGCTCCGTTTTTCGAAAGGAAAGCGGAGCTTTTTTTGCAAAATAATTATGAAGAAAAATTGAAAAAAGTGTTGAATTTTTTCCTTCCCCCTGCTATAATAGATTTGATTGTGGTAAACACAGAAAGGAAGGCGTTTTTCATGAGCGAGCAGATCATTCGGGAAGGATTCAGCAACGAGACCTATATCCGTCTGCAATCCCAAAAGATCAAGGATCGTATTGAAGAGTTTGGCGGCAAGCTTTACATGGAGTTCGGCGGCAAGCTGTTTGACGACTACCATGCCTCCCGGGTATTGCCGGGCTTTGCTCCCGACAGCAAGCTTTCCATGCTTTGCTCCCTGAAGGACCAAGCGGAGATCGTCATTGCCATCAACGCCTCCGACATCGAGAACAACAAATACCGTGGAGATATCGGTATCCCCTACGATAAGGAAGTTCTTCGACTGATCGACAGCTTCCGTTCAGTTGGGCTCCACGTGGGGAGCGTGGTTTTGACCAGATACACCGGTCAGCACGCGGCCATCGCTTTTGAAAAGAACCTGTCCTCCCTGGGGATCAAGGTATACCACCACTACCCCATCCGCAACTATCCTTCCGACGTTTCCCACATCGTCAGTGAGGACGGCTTTGGGAGAAACGATTACATCGAGACCACCCGTTCTCTGGTGGTGGTAACGGCTCCCGGCCCCGGCAGCGGCAAGATGGCCACCTGCCTTTCCCAGCTTTATCACGAGCATAAGCGGGGCATCCGTTCCGGGTACGCTAAGTTTGAGACTTTCCCCGTTTGGAACCTTCCCTTGAAGCACCCTGTGAACCTGGCCTACGAGGCGGCAACGGCAGATCTTTCCGACGTGAATATGATCGACCCCTACCATCTGGAGGCCTACGATCAGATCGCGGTGAACTACAACAGAGATATTGAGATCTTCCGTGTTCTGGACGCCATGATGTCCAAGATCTTCGGCAAGTGTCCCTACAAGAGCCCCACGGATATGGGGGTCAACATGGTGGGCAACGCCATCTACGACGACGAGGCGGTTTGCTACGCCGCCAAGCAGGAGATCATCCGCCGTTATTACAAGACTTCCTGCGCCAGATGCAGGGGCAAGGCGGAGCTTTCGGAGATCCGCAAGATCGAGCTTTTGATGGATGAGGCGGGGATCAAGCCAGAGGATCGTGCCCCCGTGCCTGCCGCAAAGGCGGTGGCAGAGCGCACAGGGTTGCCTGCGGCGGCCATCCAGCTTCCCGACGGGCATATCGTCACGGGAAAGACCACGGATCTGCTGGGCGCTTCTTCGGCGGCACTGTTGAACGCATTGAAGTATATTGCAGACATCCCTGACGAGGTCATGCTCATCTCCCCCGAGATCATCGAGCCTATCATGCATCTGAAGACGGAGCATTTGGGAAGCAAGAACCCCCATATGCATACCGACGAGCTGTTGCTTGCCCTCTCCATCTGTGCGGTCAGCGACGATTACGCTGAGCGTGCCATGCAGGCCATCGGCGAGTTGAAGGGCAGCGAGGTCCATTCCACCGTCATCCTGGCCCACGCCGACGATAAGCTGTTCACCAAGCTGGGCGCTTACGTCACCTGCGAGCCCCAATTTGAGGATAAGAGCTTGTATCATAAGTAAATTCCACAGAAGTCCCGTGAATGCGGGGCTTCTTTCTTTTTTTGTGTAAAAAGGTATTGACAAAGTTGGTTTATTGTTGTAAAATGGTTTATAGAAAGAAACCTTCTTTGGAGGATGATCCGTTATGTTAGAGATCCACGGGTTGACCAAGCGTTACGGCAAGACCGTGGCGCTCAAATCCCTTGACTGCAAATTGGAGACCGGTGTCTACGGGCTTTTGGGCCCCAACGGCTCCGGTAAGACCACGCTGATGAATATTTTGACCGCCAATCTCAAAAGCGACGGCGGGACAGTTCTCTTTAACGGACGCGAGATCGGGGGGAACGATAAAGCCTTTCGCAGGCAGATCGGGTATATGCCCCAGTACTGTGAGATGATCCCCGGGTTTACCGTTTGGGATTTTTTGGGCTACATGGCGGCACTGAAGGGCTTGGAGCGCAAGCAGGCGGCGTTGCAGATCGAAGCGCTTCTGGGACGGTTCTTTTCGGAGGACGTGAGGGATCAAAAGATCTCCTCCCTCTCCGGCGGCATGAAGCAACGGGTGATGCTGATCCAGGCGTTTCTGGGGATGCCCAAGCTGGTTCTGTTGGATGAGCCCACGGCGGGATTGGATCCCATGCAGAGGATGAACGTGAAGAACTTTATTGCGGAAAACGCCTGTGATAAGACCATCCTGCTCGCCACCCACATTATCAGCGACGTGGAAAGCATTGCAAAAGAATTGATCTGTCTGGAAAAGGGTGTCTGCATTTTCAAGGGTGCGCCCGGAGAGCTGGCGTTGAAAGCGGATGGCATGGTATGGCGTTACGCCGATGTCCCGGGAGAAGCCCTGATGACGGGGAGCCGGGTGCGTATTCTCTCTGCGCGGGGAGAAGGCTCGGAGGTCTGCTATCGGTTGCTTGCTCCCCAAAAGCCTTTCCCAAAGGCAACCCCTCTCCCTCCGACTCCCGAGGACGCCTACGCCCTGCTTTACGGAGAACGATATGAAGCTGATACGATTTGAGCTTTTGAAGATCGCGGTCAGCCGCGGATTTTTGGGAGTGGCGGCGGCCTTGCTGGTGCTGTCCGGGGTGTTGGGGTATTTTTCCGCCCGTGAGCCTCGCTACGATCCAAAGGAAACGGACGCCATCGTGGAAAGCTATCGGGTCGATCCCGAGGAGACTTTACGGCAGTACGAAGCCTTGGAGAAAGAATACGACTCCTATCGCGAACTGCTTCTCTCGGAGAGTGTTCAGCCCTCACAGCCTCCTGCTTCCGTGGTACGCTTTGAGCAATATCAGCTCGCCTTCGATAGAATTTTGCGTCAAGAGCAATATACGGAGATCCTCCGCGGCGCCATCCGCAATCTGGAAAAGCAGGGTGACGGGGGATTGGGAAAACAGGCGGCGGTGAATCGGTATCTTTTGGGAAGGTACGAAAGAAACCTTTCCCTGCGGTTGGGAACGGAAAGCATGGAGGGGCTTACGGGGCTTTATAAAGCGATCTCCCTTTTATACCTTCCTTTGGTGCTGTTTGCTATCTTTCTGGGCGTGACCGCGGTTTATTCCCAGCGGGAGAGGGGAACGGAGACTCTGATCCACGCTTCCCTTTTGGGGCGTGCCGCTTCTTCTCTGGCAAAGGCGGTAGCCTCCGCGTTGGTTTGGAGCTTGGTTTGTTTTTTGTCCCTGCTGCTTGCTGTGGGAGCGTATTCCGTAAAAAGCGGGTTTTGGAGCTTCGGAGGATATCTCCAGGAATGTGAAGCGTTTATGCTCTTCCCCATCCCACTGACGGTGGCGGAAAGCCTTCTGCTCCTGTTTGGGCTGATCCTTGCCTGCGGTCTGGCGTTCTGCGGGATCGCCGCGTTAGCGGGAAGATATTGCAGAAACCGCGTGTTTCCCATGGCAGGCACATCCCTCTTGCTTTTGACGGGCTTGCTCCCCCAGCCGCCGCAGGCGGGCAGCCTTTTGCGGATCTTGCCCGCTGCCAACCTGTTCGACGGAAATAAGGTGTTTGCCCACCTTTACCCGGTGGTGGTAAGTGATACGCCTTTCTACGGAGGCTTTTTCGTGTTGGCGGTCTATACGGCCGTTCTCTTTGCCATCTGGGGGCTCTTTGTTGCCCTTCCCGTCAAGGCAGTGGATCGGAAGGGACGAACCCTTTCTTTGCCCAAGCTGCCCCGCCGCCACACCGTGGGAACCGTTTTGGGCTACGAATGGAAGAAGCAGTTGTTTGCCAACAAAACGTTGTGGCTGTTGTTGGGAGCAATGGTTTTGAAAATTGTCGTTTCCCGGAATACCCTTGCCTACGAGCCCACCTACGCCGACGAAAAATACCGCACGTATATGCTGTCCATTCAGGGCCCTTACACCGAGGAAAAGCGGGAAACGGTACAAAAAGAGCTGGATGAGCTCTACGGACTGATGGCAATACGCTCCGAGATGGAGACTCGTTACCGCAACGGGGAGATCTCCCGGGAGGAAATGGGGCGTTATCTTTCTGCCTTTTACGAGGCGGAGCATAACGAGAAGGCGCTTTTGGCGGTTGCGGAACGGCTGGAGGAATTGCACATCCGTTATCTGGACGGGCAGGCCGCCTTCGTGGTATACGACGTTGGATGGGAACGGTTACTTTCCCAAAGATCCGATCTGCTTTTCCTGCTTTTGATCATCGGAGCCTGCTGCGGGCTTTACAGCGACGAATACAGACGGGGAATGCACAGTCTTTACGCCACGTGCGCTTACGGTGCCGCCGAAAGATCCAAGCGGTGCTTCTGCGTTGGGTTTGCCGCTGTGACGGCAGGTCTGTTCCGTTGTATTGATCTGTTTGTTTTATGGAGGCAATCCTTACTTCCGCTATGGAACGCCCCTGCCTGCGGGCTGGGAGGGTTTTCCCTTCTGCAAAACGCCCCGTTATGGACGGTGTTTGCCGCCACGGTATTGGTCGTCTTTGCCTTCGCCCTGGGAATTTCCGCCGTGGTGTCGCTATTTTCCCGCTTAACGAAAAACAAAGGGATCGCCTTCCTGCTTTCCCTTGGTTTGCTTCTGCCTTTTTCTATGCTGATCTTTTGAGGTGTTTATGAAAAAAATATTGCTGATTAGCCTTTTTGCCCTTTTGCTTACCGCCTGCGGTGCGGATTATTCCTATTCTATTCCCGAGGAACCTTCCGCGGAAAACAAAGAAGTTTTTCGGTTGGAGGAGGCTTCCTTCCTGTCGCCCTATTATCTCTCCTTGGGAGAAGATGGCCTGCAAAGGATTTCCGAGGGCGGGCAGATCCGCTGTCTGCTGGGAAGGCATGGGAATCTGCTGTGTGCCAACACCCCGACACGGATGATCTTCTGCTATGAAATCGAGGAGTATATCCATCAATTAATGGAATACAACAAGCTGACGGGGGAGTTTGCCCCTGCCTGCCACGACGTGATGTGTTCACACGAGGAGTGTCTGTTTTCGGTGGACAACAAGGTGTTCGGCGGGGAGCGGCATTTGTATTTCCTTCCCCATACGGGGGACGGCGGTTACTATCTGTCGGAGCTTGACGGCACGGATCCCAAGGCGCTCCCCCTGCCCGAAGACGCATACCTTCACATGGAGACGGAGGAGGGCCTGTACTGGGAGAAAACGGAGCTTATAGAGGAGCGGGCGTACTATTCCTTGTGGCTGTATTCTTTTTCCGACGGGGAAAGCCGTCAGATCGCACAGCCTGTGGAAAACGTGTCCTACTACGTTACCAAAGACGGTATCTATCTCCACGACCTTTCCACGTTGACGCTGTACAGAATCGATCCTTCCGTCGGGGAAAAGACAAAGGTGGCCGAGGGCGTGATCTCCCTGTCAAGCTTTGGGGGACAGCTTTACGATTACGATCCTGCCACGGGAGCATTCAAAAAGCTTTCGGAGAATGGCTTTGTGACCGTTGCCAACATACCGGGGGTCTTCGACTACTGGATCAGTGAGGGGTCTATCTATTTCTTCCGGGAGGATCGGGCGTTCATGGAATCCGTTCGGGAGGATCGGGAGCTTTATCAATACCTTTCGGAGGACAATCCCACCTGCGGCGGTCTATACAGGATCAAAGAAGGAGACGAGGAGCCTCAATTGCTGTGCAGGCTGAGCCACGACGGAAAGCCTGCCTTGATCGAGCATCTGTTTGCGGACGGAGAAGTGCTGTACGTTCAGTATCGGGATTACGAAAGCTTTTTCAACCGATACAGCGAAAAGCGGGGTGAGCCCGGCCTGGCGATCCTGGATGCAACCACCGGCAGTTTTTTGGAGATCCCGGGATAAATCCAATTTTTAAGGGGACTTTCTTCGAAAGAAAGTCCCCTTAAGTGCGTTTTTATTGAATGATAAGGTTAAACGTCACCAAGAACAGATCCAGGGCGACCAGGACGGCCTCCATGGTGATCCATTTCTTGGGGTTCTCCCCGAAGACTGCCATGACGCCGGAAACGCCTACCAGCAGGATACCGCCCACGGTGAAGGAGGTGGTGGGGATCCGCTGGAGGGACAGCCCGGAGGACAGGGTTTTCGGCAGGAAGAACATGGCGATGATGTTAAACGCCGCAACCACCGCCAGCAGGATCCCTGCGGTGAGGGAGGTTGGGTCGAACTGCTTTTTCTTCATACACGTCTCTTTATTCGTCGATATAGAAGGTCCACATACACTCGGTGTGAACGGTATCTCCCGCGGTCATCTTGTCCTGGGCTCTGCCATCCCACTTGGAGAAGTACAGCTTGTTGGAGGTGGTGTTCATATCCCAGAAGGATACCTTGAAGTTGTTGTCGTAGTTGTTACAGCTGGTTTCGGGGGTGAGCACACGGATATCGAACTTGTATTTCTCTCTGCCGCCGTAACCCCAGATCACGCATCTGTCTGCGGCGTTGCCATCGTACTGCTTGCCGGAATAATCCGCAGCGCCGGTCTTCAAAGTCTCTGCCACGAAAAGGAGGTCTTCCCCGTCCAGGAAGGCGCAATACAGGCCGTACTTTTTGCTGATGGGGAACATACAGGTATAGGACAGGCCGTAGTAAGCGTCCTTCACGTATTCGTAGTCCACCGCCAGACGGATCTGAGGGCCTACAATGGTATAATTCCGCACGGCGTTGGCGTAATGCTCGTTTTCGGAGTAGCCGTTGGCCGCATCTCCCCAGTAAAGCTGCGTGGTCTCCACGATCTTCAGATTCTTCACAGTGGCGGTCTGGCCCACGTTCAGGGTGATCTCCTTGTCGGTGTCGCCGTCGAAGAACTTCAAGGAGGTCATCTGCTCGTTGTTGTGGTTACCGCCGGACCATTGCCAGCTTCCCTTCTTTTCCCCTACGCGGTAGACGTATTCCCAATCGGTGGAATCGCTGACGAAGGGATGGCGGGTCCCGTCGGGGTCGGTGTATTCCCATTTGCCCAGGTTAAAGGTACCCCAGGCGGTTTTGTGGAGGGTCATATACAAAGTGCCGCCTTGGTACTTGCAGGTGACGCCGTACTCCGTCTGGCTGTTCCGCTTGAGGGTCATGTCATAGGAGGTGAGCAGCTCCACCTTATCGGAGGTATCCATATCCTTGAATTCCTCGGTAACGTCTCCCCTGCCGTCATGCTCGACCACGGGTACGTATTTCTCGTAAAGATCGTGCTTTTTCAGCACGTGGCTTTTGATCAGTGCGTAATCAATGGCGGTGACCTTGCCGTCTCGGTTGGCGTCTGCGGCTTTCGCGGCGGTTTGGGACAGAGTCATGGCCTTTAGCACGTAGCGCTTGCAAAGCATATAGTCCATGGGGTTCACCCTGCCGTCCATGGAAAGATCGCCATCCAGGATGACGGTGTATTTGTTGAGGGCGGTTTTGCCGCTTTTGTCGTATTTGGTGATCACGTCCCCCGTTGCCAGGCCGCCGGAGGTCTTTTCCTTGCCGTTTTTATCGGTGATCTTCAGGCCTTCCGTGGTGTTGGCGTTTGCAAGAAGCTCTTGGGAGGTCATCTTCTCGCGGATACCGTAGATATACTCCCCCTCCACGTAGGCGTTGCCCTTGGGGAAGGACAAGGTATTCACGTAGCCGCAGAAAACGTCCACCTCGGAAACGAAGGCGAAGAAGCCGCCCGGGGCGATCTCAATGCGGATATAGCGGTATTCACCGGAGATGTCCGCCACGTAGTCGTGGTTGACACCCGTACCCCCGGTAACGTCCTCCAGAACGCCCAGAGGGGTGAAATTCTTGCCGTCCAGGGAACCGAACACCTTGACCTCGGCGGGAAGAATAATGGCCCAATCGTCCTTTTTGCCGAACTGTACCCGCACACGGGCCAGATCGGAATAGGCTTTCCCCAGGTCCACGATGATCTCGTGAGGGGTGCTTCCCTGCAGGAAGGCGTACCATTCGGAGCCATCGATGGTGGTACCGTACACGCCGTCGGTAAGCTCATTCATCTTTTTGTTGCGGTAATTACCCGTGTATTTGTCCGCGTCCAGGACGTAGGGGGCAGTGGAGGTGTAGGAGCATCCCTTGGATACGATCCGCAGGCCGTCCTCCTCTACTGCGGCGACGGGGGTGATCCCCAGGGTGGTCATCACCATGGCGATGAGCAAACATAAAATCAAGGCTCTTTTCATGCTGTAAGGTCTCCCTTCCGGTTTTTTATACTGATATTATACCTTCTTTTTTTCACCGGGTCAAGTGGTTTTGGCACAGGAAACGGATTTTAGCAGAATGTACAAAGCAGGCACATTCTTTTCGTTCAGAATGCGCCTGCCGTTTTGCGTTACTTGCCGTCCACCGCGTCGGAAACGGCGGATTCCACGTCGGAGATCAAGTCCTCCGCGCCGCTTTCCACATCGGAGATCAGATCGGAAACGTGGTCGCCCAGATCCTTGGATTCCTCCCTTGAGGTATCGGGTCGGTGGGAGGTGTGCTCCCGGCTGTCGTCGGAGATGACACCGTTGCTTTCCGCACTCCCGGAGGTATTGCCGTCTCTGCCGTCACAGCTTGCCAATACGAACAAAGCAAGCAGCGCCAACAGCAAAGAGAGAATCTTCTTCATCATAGAGAAGCCCATTCCTTTCGTTAACTTGCGGTACGTGTATACCGACAATAGTTTGCACCGTGTTCCACGGAGTTATACGCGGCGTTTTTCAAAAGTCGTACAAAACGGAGGGCGATTTTTTGTCATCTTTGCCGTTGATTCCCAACAAGAAAATCAATATAATGAAAGAAAAAGATTTGCAAAACAAGGAGATATACTTATGATCGTTCAAAGACCCCCTTTGGGTTGGAATTCCTGGAATACCTTCGGCCAGAACATCAACGAGAACATGATCCGCGAGATGGCGGACGCCATGGTGGAGACGGGCTTGCGGGATGCGGGCTACGAATACCTGGTCATCGACGACTGCTGGTCCATGCATCAGCGGGGCGAAAACGGCAGACTGGTGGCCGACCCCGAGAAGTTCCCAAGCGGCATGAAGGCCGTAGCGGATTACGTTCACAGCAAGGGCTTGAAGTTCGGTATGTATTCCTGCGACGGCACCCTGACCTGTGCCAGATATCCCAGCTCCTTTGATTACGAATTCGTCGACGCCGCTACCTTCGCGGAATGGGGCGTGGACTTTTTGAAATACGACAACTGCAACAGGCCCGTGAACTACCCCGGCAGACTGCTTTATAAGCGCATGGGTCTGGCGCTTGCCAACTGTGGCAGAGATATTCTGTTCTCCGCTTGCAACTGGGGTGTGGACAACAGCCCCGAATGGATCAAGGAGACCGGTGCCCATATGTGGCGCTCCACCGGTGACATCGTAGACAACTGGGCCTCTATCAAGGATCTCACGCTGGCACAGCTTCCCCTTTTGAAAACCAATGGGCAGGGCTGTTTCAACGATATGGATATGCTGGTGGTGGGCATGGGCGGCAAGGGCAACGTGGGCGTAGGCGGCTGTACGCTGGAGGAATACCGCACCCACTTCTCCATCTGGTCCTTCTTCGGATCTCCTTTGATGATCGGCTGTGATATCCGCGAGATGTCCGACGAGGTCAAGGCCATTCTGATGAACAAGGAGGTTCTGGCCATCAACCAGGACGCCGCTTATCGTCAGCCCTTTGAGATCAGCACCGTCCATTGGGGCGGAGAGCTGGCGTGGAGCGTTTGGGGCAAGTTCTTGGAAAACGGCGATATCGCGCTGGGCTGCTTCAACCTCAGCGACAACAACACCAATCCTTGTCTGGCTATGGCAGATCTGGGTCTGGGCGGCAGAAGCGGCAAGGCCTTGAAGATCCGTGACCTGTGGTCCGGAGAGGACTTGGGCGTGTTCAAGGATCAGTTCGTGGCAGACGTGGCCGCACACGGCTGCAGAATGTTCAGAGGGCAGGTCGTAGATGCCTGAGTGCATCGTCTGCGGTAAAAGCCTTTCCGTCTACGACGTAGGGGCTACCAAAAAGCTGATCAACCGGGGTGCAGAGGAATTTCTGTGCATCCCCTGCCTGGCAAAAAAGTTCCATGTCACGGAGGAGCTGATCTATCACAAGATCGAAGAATGGAAGGAACAGGGCTGTATGCTGTTCCCATAAGGCTCCGTATTACAACAGAAAGATCCCCTCGAAGCGGATTGGCTCCGAGGGGATCCGTTTTTTATTTTATTCCTGTTCGGCCGCGGCGACGGGCTCGGCAGGTGCTTCCTCGGCGGGAGCTTCTGCGGGGATTTCCTCGGCAGGTGCTTCCTCGGCAGGGACTTCTGCGGGGATCTCCTCGGCAGGGACTTCTGCGGGGATCTCCTCTGCGGGAGCGGGCTCAAAGGATTCCTCCGTGCCGGTGGCTACGGGGACGGGCTCCTCCTTCTTTCCGGCGGGGAAGAACTTGGGCATGAAGTGATAGAGGAACTCTGCGATCAGCATGATCACGGCCATCACCACGCTGATGATGCCTCTGGAGGACTTGGCCTCGATATCGTCGATCTGATCCTCTAAGCTGGCCAGGAGCTGCGTTGCGGGTTCGTAAGCCTCGTCGTCCTCGTCCATATCCTCTACGGCATCCTCTAAGTCGTCGCGGGTCTCCACGAGGAGCCTGTACTCAACGTTCTCGGGGGTGCCCTTTTCCAGGTACGCTTCCTGCCATACCTTGAAATTACCGTCGGCATAGGCGTCCTCCAGGGCTTCCTCGGAGCCTGCGGAGAAGAGCAGGATAGGCAACAAAGTAAATACCAGCAACGTGATGGCAAGACCGCGCATAGCCTTATAGGGCTCACGATCACCGTTGCGAAGCTTCTGCAGCTTGTATCCCATACGCTCCACGGAGCTGACCACGGTACCGATCATCAAGCCGATACCGCCCAAAGCCACCAGCAATACCACGGCGGTATTGATCATGTTTGCCAGGGTGACGGCACTCTCTGCGGCGTCGCTAAGCTCGCTTGCGCTTGCGTAATCGCCGTCAAGGGTATCCAGCTTCTGGGCATAGTGGGCGCCGGACATAGAGGGAATGGCGTCCTCCAGGTCGGAAACCAGGTTCAGACCGCTGAAGTTCACCAGCATAATGAGAGCGGCAACGATGGTGACCACGGCCATGGCCTGCTTCCCCAAGGCCAAGGGCTTGTTGGGTTCATCCAGGACGATATGCTTCACGGCGCGGAACACGTTGCCCACCAACCATACGATAATACAGCTCACCACGCCTGCACCCACGGAGATGCCGTCGGGGGCGAAGAGCATGAACAGCACCAGCATGGAGATGAAGGAGCCGCAATAGCCGGAGATGGGGAAACGCTCCATACGTCTTTCGATGACGGTGAGGTCGTCGTCCTTGAGATGCTTCAGATAATGTACGATCTGGGCGATGAGCTTGAACACCAGGATGATGGGGTAGATCAAGGCAAGTCCGATCAAACCGATGGTTAAGGCGGCAAACAGAATGGTACCCAGCAAAGGCATGGGGTTGATCCCGTAGGCGGTGGCGGATTCCTCGATGACGTCGCCATCCTCATCGGAGGTGGCAGAGGCGGCAAAGAAGTAAACGGCACTGACCAGGGAACGGAAGCCATCGTCGTTCTTCACCTTATCGATGATGCGCTCATGATCCGCCTCGGTGAGAGCCTCCAGGTCCTCCTCCAGGGTCTTACGGGTCTCGGCAACATCCTCCAGGAAATCCTCGATCTCCTCCTCGGAGGCCTCCTCGTCACGCAGTTCCTGCAACCGCTCGGACGAGTTGTTCACGTAGCCCTCGTTGGACTGAATGGTCACAAGGGTGATGAAATCGCTGAAGTTGGTAACCAAGCTGAAGACGGTTCCATAGCCCAGCTCGATTTCTCTGACGGGGGTCATGTGAGAGGTATATCTGGCCTCGTAGAACAGCTCGGGATACTCGGTGCGGTTGGCATCCAGCACCACCACGGGTAAAAAAGACGTTACGGTGAAAACCGCGGCCAGCAAAAGGAGTACCAAGTTGTACCACTTTACAAGCCTTCTTTTGGATTGTTCGCGCATAAATAGGTTCCTCCCGGATGATTATTTGTGGATTTCGATATCATATTACAACAAATCGTGTTATTTGTCAATATTTCGTTCAAAAAAAGAACATATTTCGGCAATAAAAGATCCCTCCCGGTGTTCGGGAGGGATACAGGGGTTTTATTCGTCCGTCTCAACGTAAAGCATCATTTGCTTTTTTGCATTTTCCTCGAAGGCGGCCAGGCGGCGGTTGGTGAAGATCCAAAGCAACAGCACCAAAACGATCCTGGAGGAATTCAGCTCTCTGACGGAAAGGGGCAGTACGTAGATCACCGTTTGCACGGCGGCGTACAGCAGGAAGATCCAATAGGTGAAGCCCCCCAGGTACACCTTGCCGCAACGGACGGAGGCGGATAGCGCATCCACTTCTTCTGCGAAGGACAGCCAGCCGTAGAACAGACCCCACGTCCCTATCAGCATGATCCCGGCTGAAAGCAGCTGCACGCCGATCTCCACTTCCCCGAAGGCACGGAGATCCCAGACGGTACAGAAGCGGCGGTACAGCTCTGCCAAAAGGAACCATACCGCTCCTGCGGCCAGGAGAGCGGCGGTCCTGCGGAACCGTTTTTCTCCGGCAAAGCCGTCCAGGAACAGACAGCCCAGGGCAAAGAAGGCGGGAAAGGCGCAGACGGGCATAAAGCGGAAGCCCTCCACGTGGAGATCCAACAGGAACACCAGCCCCAACGCAAAACAGATCCTTGCCATGTGGAGGTGAGAAAAGCGGCGCTTCAGCAGACGGATGGGATCTTCTGCCACGGCGGAATGGGAAAACACCCCTTCCAAGGAAGACATTCGGAAGAAGGCCTTAAGGTAGGGCAGACAGGAGACCAGCCATACCACCGCGGCGATGATGACGAACACAGAGAAGACCAGGTTCAAAAGAGGCTCGGCGGCGGCAAGCTCCATGCACAGGTAGTACAGGTCGTCGTCCAAGATCTCCCCGTACTGCACCAGCCAATCGGGAATGGCAGTGAGCTGGGGCAGGAAGGTGGCAAGCCCTCTCACCCAAAGGAACAGGTGGGAAAGGAATTTGACGTTTTCCGTTTTCAGATACAGGTCGTCGTTGCCCGCATCCCGGGAGAAGGCGTCCACACCCTTGAAGAAGCGGGAAAAGAACAGCATACCGCACCAGATCTCCCCTGCCGTGGCCACGGTAACGGCCAGCATGGTATCCGAGGGGATCTCGGAACTCTGCAGAGGAAACCAGAGTAAGGTCTTTCCAAGCTGGACGGCGATGAGGTACAGAGCCTGCTTTCTGGCAAAGAACATTTCCTCGTTTTGCTCGGAGAAGCTTCTCAGCCCAAACCAGATCATTCCCCAGGCCAACAGGTCGGGGAGAATATCGGTGATGCCCCAAACGGGGTTGACCAGCAGGAGGAACCCCGCCGTGATCAGGAAAGCGGAGAGCTTCTGTTCCGTTGTACGATTTGCACGCGTCATAGTGATCTTTCCTTTTGAAGGTTACTTCCGTTTTTTGAACTTTTCGGCGTCTTTGGCTTTTCTTTCCAGCACCTGACGGTTATGCTCCGCCACCATTTCCTTGTCCTTTTCGTATTGGGACTCGCTGGTGATCAGCACCAGGCAGGTGTGGGTGAAGAACAGGTTCATCAAAAGCACCGCGTAATAGGCGATGACCGCAAAAACGGTAACGCGGAGATCCACCAGCTCGCTGAAAAGCACCATGGTAACGGCAATGGCGATGAACAGAGAAGAAAAATACAGCTGTCGGTTGGCGGAATTCTTCAGCTTTTGATGGTCGTTGGCAATGGCGATGTTACGCACGCCGATACACTGATACAGGATCATAAAGAACCAGGCGATGAAGAACAGCAGGTAGGTACCCAGGTTCAGCCAGGGGAACTGCTCTGCCAGGTTCACGTCCACCCCCAGAACGGGGACGAACACGTCCAGCAGGACGAACAGCCCGCGGGGAAGCATGAACAGGGCGGCCACGGAGGCGTACAGGAAGGTACGCTCCAGGCGGGAGGCCAGGAAGAAGCCGTAGGCCAGCAGGGGGGCGGCGATGATGCCGAAGCCTGCGGCGTGCATCAGCAGGAAGCAATAGCCCAGAAAGGCGATTCCGAAGCCCATGGATCATTCCGCCTTTCCGGTGCTGATAGAACCACAGCACTTCTTGTATTTCTTGCCGGAGCCGCAGGGGCAGGGATCGTTGGGTCCCGTTTTGTCCTTGCGGGCGGTGACGATAGGCTTTTTGGGTGCACTCTGGGCGGGGATGCCGCCGCCGGAGGCGTTGGTGACCGCGGTCTGCTTACGGACGGCCTGCTCACGGCGCACCACGGAAAGCACCATGCGGACGGTACCTGCACGGATGTCTCTCACCATGGTGTCGAACATCTCGCTGCTGGCGATCTTATACTCGGTGACGGGGTTTCTCTGGGCGTAGGCGTTCAGCCCGATGCTTCCCTTCAATTCATCCGCCTCGTCGATATAGTCCATCCAGTTGCGGTCTACGTTACGAAGTAGCAGGGAACGCTCCACCTCACGGAAGATCTCGGGGGTGAAGGTCTCCTCCTGTGCCTTATACTTGGCAATGGCAAGCTGATGGATGGTATCGCAGAGGGTCTCTCTGGAAAGGGAGTCCAATTCCGACTGCCCGAAATCCAGCTGATCGGTGAGACCCACCAGGGGGCCGAACTCCTTCTTCAAAGCCTCGAAATCCCATTCGTCGGGAACGTCGGAAGCGGTAGCGGCCTCCACGGCATCCTCCACGTAGTGCAGGATCATGCCCTGTATCGTCTCGGACAGGTTGCCGTCGGCAAGGACGTCTCTTCTCTGCTTGTAGATCAGCTCGCGCTGTTGGTTCATGATGTCGTCATAGGCGATGACGTTTTTACGGCGCTCAAAGTTCATGCCCTCGATCCGCTTCTGGGCGGACTCGATGGAGCCGGAGAGGATCTTGGCATCGATGGGCTGATCCTCGGGAAGCTTCAGAGCGTCGATGACGCCGATGATACGATCTGCACCGAACAGGCGCATCAGATCGTCCTCCATGGCGATATAGAAGCAGCTTTCGCCGGGGTCGCCCTGTCTGCCCGCACGGCCGCGGAGCTGGTTATCGATACGGCGGCTTTCGTGGCGTTCCGTACCCAAAATGAACAGACCCCCTGCGGCACGTACCTTTTCCGCTTCCTTTTCGATCTCTGGGAGGTAGGATTCCTTCAGCTCTGCGAAGCGCTTTCTGGCGGCGATGATCTCACCGTCGTCGGTGTTGCCGTAGCTGTCCGCCTCCACGATGAGTTCTTCGGGGAACTCCTCCTTCCGCATCTGCTGTTTTGCAAGGAAGTCGGCGTTACCGCCCAGCATAATGTCCGTACCACGTCCCGCCATGTTGGTGGCGATGGTGACGGCGCCCGCCTTACCGGCCTGGGCGATGATCTCCGCTTCCTTATCATGGTATTTGGCGTTGAGCACGCGGTGGGGAATACCGCACTTCTTAAGAATGGAGGACAGAGCTTCGCTCTTTTCCACGGAAACGGTACCCACCAGAACGGGCTGACCCTTTTCGTAGCAGGTGCGGATGCGATCCACGATGGCGGCGTACTTGCCGCGGATGCTCTTATATACCATATCGTTGTGATCCACACGGATCATGGGCTTATTGGTGGGAACCTCCACCACGTCCAGCATGTAGATCTCGCGGAACTCGTCCTCCTCGGTCATGGCGGTACCCGTCATACCGGAGAGTTTGTCGTACATACGGAAATAGTTCTGGAAGGTGATGGTGGCCAGGGTCTTATTTTCCTTTTCCACCTCCACCCCTTCCTTGGCCTCGATGGCCTGGTGCAGACCGTTGGAATACCGTCTGCCGGGCATGATACGACCAGTGAAGGAGTCTACGATGAGCACCTTGCCGTCCTTGATAACGTAGTCCACGTCCAACTGCATTACGCCTCTGGCGCGGAGGGCGTTGTTGATGTAGTGCATCAGCTCGTTGTTTTCCGCATCACCCAGGTTTTCCACGTGGAAGTGGCTTTCCGCCTTGCGGACGCCGTTTGCGGTGAGGGCGACGGATTTGACCTTCTCATCCACGATGTAGTCCTCGGCAACCTCCTCGTCGCTTTGCTTGCGGTCCACCTCCTTGATCCGCAGGCACTTCAGACGGCGGACGAACTCGTCGGCCTTTTTGTACATATCCGCAGACTCTTCTCCGGGACCGGAGATGATGAGGGGGGTACGGGCTTCATCGATGAGGATGCTGTCCACCTCGTCCACGATGGCGAAGCGGTGGCCTCTTTGTACCACCCGGCTCTGATACACCGCCATGTTGTCGCGGAGGTAGTCGAAGCCGAACTCGTTGTTGGTGCCGTAGGTGATGTCGGCAAGGTAGGCTTCCTTCTTTTTGTCGTGGGGGACCTCGTGGGTCACCAGACCTACGGTCATGCCCAGGAAGCGGAAGATGTTACCGTTCCACTCACTGTCTCGCTTGGCCAGGTAGTCGTTGACGGTGACGATGTGAACGCCCCTGCCTTCCAAGGCGTTGAGGTAAGCGGGCATGGTCTCGGTGAGCGTCTTACCTTCACCGGTACGCATCTCCGCAATTCTCCCTTGGTGGATGAGGATGCCGCCCAGCACCTGGACGAAATAGGGGCGTTTGCCCAGCACGCGCCAGGCCGCCTCCCGAACCACGGCAAAGGCATCGGGAAGAATGTCATCCAGGGTCTTCCCTGCCGCCAGCTGTTCCCGGAAGAAGGGGGTCATGGCCCGCAACTCCTCGTCGGACATGGCGGCGTATTTTTCTGCCAGAGCTTCCACCTTGTCGGCAAGGGGGGTGATGGCTTTGATCTGTTTTTCGCTATAAGATTTGAAGAATTTGGAAAAAATACCCATAATAACGGTTTCCTTTTCTCTTGGTACATTCGATTTCATACTATCATAACACATTTTTGAAAAAAAGTATAGCACTTTTTGTAAAAATAATTGCATTTTGGTAAAGAAAGTTATATAATAGACGGTACATTATACGTTTTGAAAGCGAAAAAGGCTATGCATCACATCAACGTCGTCCTTTTGGAGCCGGAGATCCCCCAGAACACGGGGAACATCTCCCGCACCTGTGCCGCCACCCATTGCTCCCTGCATCTCATCAAGCCCTTGGGGTATTCTTTGGATGACCGCTATCTCAAGCGGGCGGGGCTGGATTACTGGCAGCATCTGGATCTGCACATTTACGAGAACATCGGGGAGTTCTACGAAAAGAACCCCGGTGCGGTCTGTTATTATTTCACCACCAAGGCCTCTGCCTGCTATACCGACCCGGTTTATCCCGAGGACGTGTATCTGGTATTCGGCAAGGAGACCAAGGGGTTGCCCGAGGAGCTTCTGAAGGAGCATCGGGAGACCTGCGTACGGATCCCCATGTGGCAGGAGCTGAGAAGTCTGAACCTTTCCAACTCCGTGGCCGTGGCGGTGTATGAGGTTTTGCGCCAACGTTCCTTTGGGGAGCTGAACACGGCAGGAAAGCTCCACACGGGGGAAAGCTTATGAGAACGGTAGCGGCTATCTCCACTCCCTACGGCAAGGGAGGCGTGGCGCTGATCCGCATCACCGGTGAGGATGCGATTGCCATCGCCCAAAAGGTTGCCATCCGTACGGGAAAAGGGACTCTTTCCGACGCCCTCTCCGCCACGGCGGTGCGGGTGACCTTTGAGGATGGGGGTATCCCCTTTGACGACGGCCTGGCCACGGTGTTCCGCGCACCCCGCTCCTTTACGGGGGAGGACGTGGTGGAGCTTTGCTGTCACGGGGGCATTCTGGTGACCCAAAAGCTGTTGGGCGCCGTTTTTACCGCGGGTGCCTTTCCCGCAGGGCCGGGAGAATTTACCCGCCGTGCCTTTCAGAACGGAAAGCTCTCTCTTTCCCAGGCAGAGGCGGTGGGTGGACTCATCGACGCCAAAAGTGACAAATATCTGACGGTTTCCCTGCTCCAATGCAGAGGAGCCCTTTCCGAGAAATTACAGCGCTTGTGCGATAAACTGCGCTTTCTGATCGCCTCGGTGTACGCCTTTATCGACTATCCCGACGAGGATATGACGGACGTCACCGTGGAGGAGATGAAGGAGCGGTTGACGGCCATCTGCGGGGAGGTACAGACTCTCTGCGACAGCCATGCTTACGGCAAGGCCATCAGCGAAGGGATTCCCGTTTGCATTCTGGGCAAGCCCAACACGGGGAAAAGCGCCCTGTTGAACGCTTTGGCAAGAGAGGATCGTGCCATCGTCACCGCCATTCCCGGCACCACCCGCGACGTGGTGAAGGAGCAGATCCGTTTGGGAGACCTGCTGTTGAACCTTTCCGACACCGCGGGCATTCGGGAAAGCGAGGACGTGGTGGAGCGTTTGGGCATTGAAAGAAGCCTGCGTTCTCTGGAGGAAGCGGAGCTGGTGCTGGCCGTATTCGATAGCTCCCGTCCTTTTGACGAGGAGGATCGGGAGGTTCTGCGGCTGATACGAGATCACGGCAAGGAAGAACAGACGGTGTATCTGCTGAACAAGGGCGACTTGCCCGAGGCGGAAGGGGTAAGGTCTTCCCTGCCCAAGGTACCCGTATGCATTTCCGCCATGGAAAAGACGGGGCTGGATGCCTTGGAGGCCGCCGTGAAGGAACGGTTTGCCCACACCGAGACGGATTCTCTCGGGGAGATCGTGGTGGGGGCAAGGCAGTTTGCCGCCCTCACAAAGGCACGGGGATATTTGCAGGATGCCTTACGTACGCTGGAGGGATTCTCCCAGGACATGGCGGGGCTGGATATGGAAAACGCCCTGCAGGCTTTGGAGGAGGTAGACGGCAAGACCGCCTCCGACGAGATCGTAAGCGAGATCTTCTCCCACTTCTGCGTGGGAAAATAGGATAAAGACTATGACATTTTACGAAGCTGAACAACTGGATATTGCGGTGATCGGCGCGGGACACGCAGGCATCGAGGCCGCCCTTGCGGGGGCGCGGATGGGCTTGCGGACGGCACTGTTTACCCTGACGCTGGATCTGGTGGGCAATATGCCCTGCAACCCCTCCATCGGAGGCACGGGCAAGGGGCAACTGGTCTTTGAGATCGATGCCTTGGGCGGCGAGATGGGCAAGGCGGCCAACGCCGTGATGCTCCAAAGCCGTATGCTCAACGCCTCTAAGGGCCCTGCGGTGCATTCCCTGCGGATGCAATCCGACCGTGTGGCCTACCGCAACTACATGAAGCGAGTTTTGGAGGAGACGGAAAACCTCACTCTGATCCAGGCGGAGATCACCGCCATCCGCCATGAAAACGGAACCGTTACGGGAGTGGAGACTGCCTTCGGCGGGTTCTTC
This sequence comes from Clostridia bacterium, assembly GCA_017516825.1. Classification (GTDB taxonomy): domain Bacteria; phylum Bacillota; class Clostridia; order Oscillospirales; family CAG-382; genus Coliplasma. Next base: position 20,029 of record JAFXBC010000055.1, read on the forward strand.
CCTGCGAAATGCGTGATCATTTCCACGGGAACCTCCTTAAACGGCAAGATCTTCGTGGGAGAGGCCTCCTGCGAGGCAGGCCCCGACAACACCGTTCCCGCCAAAGCCTTGACGGAGAGTCTTTTGGAAATGGGTGTAAAGCTTGCCCGCTTTAAGACGGGAACGCCCCCCAGGATCCATGCAGACAGCATTGATTATGACAAGCTGGAGCTTCAGGAGGGGGATGAGACGCCCATTCTCTTTGGGTCGGACGCCCCTGCGGTCAACCGCCTGCCCTGTTACATCACTTATACCAACGAAGAGACCCATCGGATCATCCGTGAGAACTTCCACCGCTCCCCCTTGTATTCCGGGGAGATCGTGGGAACGGGTCCCCGTTACTGTCCCAGCATTGAAACGAAAATCGAGCGATTCCCCGACAAGGAGCGCCATCAGATCTTCGTGGAGCCCATGGGGCTGGACACCAAGGAGGTGTATCTCCAGGGTCTTTCCTCCTCCCTGCCGGAGGAGGTGCAGAAGGCCTTCGTTCACACCATCAAGGGCTTGGAGAAGGCCGTCTTTATGCGCACGGGGTACGCCATCGAATACGATTGCTGTGATCCCACCCAATTGAAGCCCACCATGGAGTTCAAGGAGATCCGCGGTCTGTTCGGCGCGGGGCAGTTCAACGGCACCTCGGGGTACGAGGAGGCCGCCGCCCAGGGCTTGGTGGCAGGGATCAACGCCGCTTTGCTTTGCAAGGGAGAGGAGCCCTTGGTGCTTTCCCGCAGTGAAAGCTATATCGGCACCATGATCGACGATATTACGGTAAAAGGCACTGACGAGCCCTACCGTGTGATGACCTCCCGCAGTGAGTACCGTTTGCTTCTCCGTCAGGACAACGCCAAGGAACGTCTCATCGGCTACGGCAAGCGGGTAGGATTGGTGGGAGAAGAAGCTTACCAAGCCTTTCTTATGGAGGACGAGCAGAAGAAGCAGGAGATCCTGCGGCTTTCCCACAGTCATCTGCCCGCATCCGAGGAATTGAACGCTTTATTGGAATCCAAAAACTACGCTCCTGCGCCTACGGGGCTGAACAAGGCGGAGTTTTTGCGGAGGCCCTTCCTCACGTTAGAGGATCTTTACGCCCTGGAGGGCGGGGAGCATCCTTTGCCCCCTTCCGTGCGGAGACGGGTGGAGGTAGAGCTGAAGTACGAGGGCTACATCAAGCGCCAGCTGGAGGAAGTGAAGCGGTTTGCCAAGATGGAGGAAAAGCAGATCCCCAAGGACCTGGATTTCCACGCCATCGGCGGTCTTCGCCTGGAGGCACGGCAGAAGCTTTCCGACCTGCGCCCCGACACGGTGGGCAAGGCAGCCCGCATTCCCGGGGTCTCCCCTGCGGATATTTCCGTGCTGTTGGTAGCACTTGCACAGAGAGGGTATCATGACGAAGCTTAACGAACTGACAAGACAATATCTTCCAAATCTGACGGAAGAACAATACGCACGCCTTGACCTCATCGGGGAGCGTTTGGTGGAGGTGAACCAAAGTCTGAACCTCACCGCGCTGACCGCCCCCGAGGAGGTTGCGCTGTTGCATTTTTACGATTCCTTGACCTTACTTGAGACGGGGTTATTCGGCGGCGACTTTTCCGTTCTGGACGTAGGTTGCGGCGGGGGCTTCCCTTCCCTGCCCTTGGCGGCCTGCACGCCCTGCAAAGTGACCTCCAACGACGCCACGGCAAAGAAGCTGAACTTCGTTTGCGAGACCGCAAAGCTTGCTGGGATGGAGATCACTCCCTTATGCGGCAGGGCAGAGGAACTGGGGAAGGAAAAGGCTTACCGAGAGCAATTCGACCGTGTGGTCTCCCGCGGGGTGGCACGGATGTCCGTGCTTTGCGAGTGGTGTATGCCCTTCGTGAAGGTGGGAGGATACTTTATTGCCATGAAGGGCAACCGTGGCAGAGAGGAGCTGGAGGAGGCTTTGCACGCCGTTGAGGTTCTTGGCGGCAAGGTAGTGGAGGTTCTGGATGCGCCCATTCCCGTATTCGACCGCAGTCACACCTTGTTGGTGATCCAAAAGGTGGCGGAGACGGATGTCAAGTATCCCCGCCCCAACGGCAAGATCATGAAGAAGCCTTTGTGATGGGGGGGCGTTTAAGAGGGCGCTGCCCTCTTGAACTCCCGCTTAAACCTTTTTCTTTCGAAAAAGAAAAAGGTTTAAGAATCCAAAAAGAAACTTGAGTGCCGAAAACTGACGTTTTCGGGGGAGGGTAAAATGGAACTGAGAGACAAAAACGGGTTGACGGAAGCGGAATTTTTGGCGCGGTACGATGCTTCCAAATTCGAGCGGCCTTCCGTAACGGTGGATATCATTCTGTTCCGCGGGGACAGCGTTTTACTCATCCGCAGGGCGGGGCACCCTTCCATTGGGAAGTTAGCGCTTCCAGGCGGGTTCGTAGACCCCAATGAGACGGTGGAGGAAGCCGCACGGCGGGAGCTTTGGGAGGAGACCCACGTAAAGGAGATCCTTTGCAAGCAACTGCCCGTACAGTCAAGGCCCGACCGAGATCCCCGCACACGGATCATCACCGTGCCCTTTTTGGCCTGCATGGTCAACGAGAACCAGGAGGCCAAGGCGGATGACGATGCAAGCGAAGCGAAGTTCTGGCAGGTCTCCGCAGAGGATAGGGGAACACAGGTAACCTTTACCCTGCGGCACAAGGAAGAGGCCGTGACCTTCACAGTGGAGCGGTACCATCCTACAGGAACCTTCCCCGAGGTAATTGCATACCGTGTAGTGGGGGAAGATCCCCTGGCAGGCGACCACGGAGAGATTCTGGCAAGAGCCTGGGACGAGAAGAAAAAATAAGTGCAGGAATAATTCTAAGGTCTTTGAAGTATAACGAAAAGAATATCGTTCTTGCAAAAAATCTACGCAAAAACAGTTCTTCGGAAGCAACACGGACAGCTGTACGCACTCTCCTTCCACCACCTGCGGTGGTCCCCCTCCCTCCCGGAGGGAGGCTTGAAAAAATAATCGGAAGAATTGCTTTTTCGACTTGACAAACAGGTATGAATCAGATATAATAGACAGGTCAGTTAGGGGTATCGCCAAGCGGCAAGGCAAAGGACTTTGACTCCTTCATCGATGGTTCGATTCCATCTACCCCTGCCAAAAAAAGCACGCCCCAGCGTGCTTTTTTCATTTGATCCGAAGGATTGGTATGCAATCGCCCAAGCCCATTTCGGAGGTTCCCCATGGATATGCTTGATTTGTTCACAAATTTATGGTAAAATGAAGAAAAGGTGGCGAACAGGCTACCATTTTACGAAGTTTGTTTTTAACACACAAGGAAGGAGAAATACGATGAATTATTCCGAAATTACCCCGTACATCAAAGAGCTTGCGGCAATGTCCGATGCCAACAACCACATTCTCCCCGAAATGTACGCACAGCACGACGTGAAGCGGGGCTTGCGTGACATCAACGGAAACGGTGTTGTTGCGGGGCTTACCGAGATCTCTCGTATCAAGGCTAAAAGCAAAGATGCCGACGGCAACGAGATCCCTTGCGAGGGTCAACTTTATTACCGCGGGATCAACGTACGGAGCATCGTTAAGGGGTTTCTTGACGACGACCGTCCCGGATTTGAGGAAACCGTCTATCTGCTTCTGTTTTCCAAGCTACCTACCAAAGACGAGCTTGCGCGGTTTTGCGAACAGCTCTCGGCCTATCGTTCCCTGCCGCCATCCTTTGTCCGCGATATGATCCTCAAGGCTCCCGGCAAGGATATGATGAATATTCTGTCCAGATGTGTACTGGCGTTGTATACCTACGACGAAAACCCGGATGATATATCCACCGCAAATATTTTGCGCCAATGTCTGCAGTTAATTGCAGAATTTCCGCTTCTTGCGGTTTACGGATATCAGTCCTTTCAGCATTATCACAACTACAACAGTCTTTTTATTCATTATCCGAAAAAGGAACTGAATACTGCCGAGAATCTGCTTTACATTCTCCGAGAGGACGGAAACTACACTCCTCTGGAAGCCAAGCTTCTCGATCTTGCTCTCGTGCTTCACGCGGAGCATGGAGGCGGTAACAACTCCACCTTCACCACCCACGTAGTTACTTCGTCGGGAACGGATACCTATTCCGCTATCTCGGCTGCCTTGGGCTCCCTCAAAGGGCCCCGTCACGGCGGAGCCAATATCAAAGTCATGCAGATGTTCGACGACATGAAGGCCAACGTGGATATAAAAAACAAGGATGCGATCAGAGAGCACTTGGTCAAGCTCCTTGATAAGCAGGCGTTTGACAAAGCCGGTCTTATCTACGGTATGGGGCATGCCGTTTATTCCCTGTCCGACCCGAGAGCCGATATTCTCCGCACCTACGCAAGGAAACTATCCGAGGAAAAGGGCATGCAGGAAGAATTTGAGCTGTATGAAACCGTTGAGCGCATGGCCCCCGAGATCATAGCGGAAAAGCGTAGAATGTATAAGGGCGTCAGCGCAAACGTTGACTTCTATTCCGGCATGGTCTACAAAATGCTCGGGCTTCCCTATGAGTTGTTTACGCCCATATTTGCCGTAGCAAGAATTGCAGGCTGGAGTGCCCATCGCATGGAAGAGATCCAAAATGCAGGCAAGATCATCCGTCCTGCATACACAAGCGTGAAGCCGGAAAAGGAATATATCGTTTTGAAGGATCGGTAAATAACCGTAAGCGAAAAGATTTTGCGTGCGCTTTGCAGATGAAAAAGAGGTAACGCTATGGTTTTTACAATGATCATCGGGGCGGTGTTCTTCGCTCTCTCCGCGTTGCTGGGGCTTTTGGTGTTATGCGGTGCTTTGTTCAAAAACATCGGCGCCACGCATTTCGGCATTGTCGGCACGTTGTTTTTCCTGCTCTTCCCCTGCTTTTGCTTCGGGATGCAAGTAACGCTCTACTTGACCGCTCCGCACGTGTGGGGGCTGGCATGGTTTTTCATCGTCTTAAACGTATACTTTTTGGTTCTGCAATATATTCATCTTGTGGGCTCTGCCGTCTTTACAGGGAGCAGTATTTACAGGCTGACGAGATTTCTTGTTTGGAAAAGACATTCCTACGATGACGTTATCGGCTACGTCATGAAAAAGTCCTCCGGCGTGATTTGGCGGAGGTTCGGTTCCCGCAAGGTCGTGACCTTTGACGTAGAGATCTACTTTACCGGAGATCAATACGCTTCATTCAGCACCAAGGATCGATCCAACAGGAAAGTGGAATATATTACGAAAATGCTGGAAGATCATCACTGCCGCCGCAATGGGCGGATCAAAGGAAAGAGGGGTTCTTTATGAGTTTTTTCAAGTGGATAAAAAAGGTTTTTGAACCGTCTGTGGATAAGCCGGAACAAGAACTGAAAGAGGCATTTCGCTTTTTGCTCGAAGACTACGGTTTTTCCTATGCCAAGCTGGATCTCGGGGATCTTGAGGATCGAAACGGCAAGCGGATCTTCTATGGACCGCTATACGCTTATCAGTTTTACAACGACAGGCTGTGCATCCATATCGTAGAGTTGGTTCAGAGGCATGAAATTGACGTTTACGTGACAGAAAAACGGGAAACCGATCAACACCGTATTTTCAGTGGCGAAAAGCTTCCCTCTCATTTAGCTGCCAATTGGCGTCTGCTTGCAGCGGAAATCAAAACCGAGATAGCCGCCAATCAAACGATTTTCGGAAAGCACGTTTGAAGCAAATCAAAATAGAGGTTCTCTTTATGAAACTGCGGATCGTCGAATACTTAACGGATATTGAAGAAGTGGAAGGGGTTGCCCTTTCCGCGCATCTTTGCTGTTCCTGCGGGGGCAGACGGTTCTATTTTGCCTACAAGGGGAAGCAGACCAAGGGAATCCTTGCGCCCTATTTGGTGAAGAAGGGCGGTCAGCTTGTGGTCAAGGCAATCTGCAGTAGTTGCAAAAATGCGTTTGTGATGTACGATTCCGGGGTGGACGGGCGTCATGCAAAGCCTTGGAAGACGGATATGGAATATGCCGACTTCGCTTTGCCTACCAACAGAAGCGACAGCTACGAGGTGGTTGTGAAATACAACTATTACCCCGAGAAGTTCAAGGAAGACGGGGTGTATTCCAACGCGTTTGAGGATTGCTTTGCCTATCTGACGGACAAGAACGGAAAAGAAAAGGCACTTTTTGAGGAATGAGCACTTCCCTCTTGACAAACGGATTTTTTTGTGTTATAAAAGGACAATCATATTTTTTGGAGAAGAACGTGAGCCGCTTTTATCTCGCCAATTTGGACGATGATATTTAGCGCTTGAGCCTTTGGCCGTTTGGCTTTGGGTGCAAGCGCTTTTGGTGTTGCACTCGGGCGGGAGACGGCTTACGCTTTTTGCTTTGATCCCCATGGGTGCATACCGCATCCGTGGGGTTTTTGTTTTTTGAAGAAAAGCGAAGGAAGGTGATCTTATGCGGCAGTTTGATCTTGCCGTGGAAGACGGGGTCTCTGTTGTAAGCTATTAAAAATCAAAAACAATGGAGACTGAAAAAATGAAAAGGATTACAAATCAAATCAATACGAACTATACCGAGCCCGCCTCCCTTTCCCGGCGTTTGGGCGAGGTGGTGACTCTTTGCGGGATGATCTACAAGGTACGGCTGATGAGCGGCTTTGCCTTTGTGATCTTGAAGGCGGGAACACAGCTTTTGCAATGCGTTTGCGATCTGCCCATGGAAAACCTTCGCGAGGGAGCTTGGGTACGGGTTACAGGAACCGTTTTGGCAGAGCCCCGCAGCAAGGCGGGGTATGAGGTACGCATCGAGAGGATCGAGGCACTTTCTCTCCCTGCGGAGGAAGCCCCCGTGGTGGTGAACAACAAGGAGGTGAAGGCCTCCCTCTCCACCCTTTTAGATTACCGCCCCTTGACGTTGCGGAACGAAAAGGAGACGGCCATCTTCAAGGTGCAATCGGAGCTTTGTAAGGGGATCCGCAGTTTTCTGGACGGGCAGGGGTTCGTGGAGATCCACACCCCCAAGATCGTGGGTGGCAACGCGGAGGGCGGTGCCATCGTGTTTGGGCTGGACTATTTCGGCAAGCCTGCTTTTTTGGCCCAATCCCCTCAATTCTACAAACAGACCATGGTGGGGATCTTTGAGCGGGTGTATGAGATCGCCCCGGTCTTCCGCGCGGAAAAGCACCACACCGCAAGGCATATCAACGAGTACACCGGGGTGGACTTGGAGATGGGGTTCATCCACAGCTTTGAAGAGCTGATGGCTTTGGAGACGGCCATGCTGGGCAGCGTGTTTGAACACTTGAAGGAAAGCTGTGAAAAGGAGTTGGCGCTTTGGAAGGCAGAGCTCCCCGTGGTGGATTCTATCCCCGCCATTCCCTTTTCGGAAGCCAAGGAATGGGTGGCGAAAGAATACGGCAGACCCATCACCGACGAATGGGATTTTGAGCCGGAGGAGGAAAAACTGCTTGGTGAGCTGGTAAAGAGGGAGACGGGGAGTGAGTTTGTGTTCGTGACCCATTACAAGACCGCCAAGCGTCCCTTCTACACCATGGAGACCCCGGGGAATCCCGAGGTGACGGAAAGCTTTGACCTTTTGTTCCGGGGAATGGAGATCACAACCGGAGGACAACGGATCCATAATTACCACGCCCAGGTGGCAAAGATGGAACGGCTTGGGATGGAGGTTGACGCCTTTGAAGGCTATCTCATGGCCCACAAATACGGTCTGCCACCCCACGGCGGGCTGGGCATCGGGCTGGAGCGGTTGACCGCGCGTCTGTTGGGCTTGGACAACCTGCGGCGGGCGGTATTGTTCCCCAGGGACACGGAACGCTTGACACCGTAATTTTTTTAGAAAAAAAGATAAAAAAACGATAAAAAAGCGATGGGAAATGTGACTGTATTTTTAAAAGCCAAATGATATGAGGAGGTTTTTTACGTGGAAGATGAAAAAATCATAGAATTGTTTTTCCAACGCTCGGAAATCGCAATTCCGTCCCTTGCGCAAAAATACGAAAAGCCGTTGTTTTCCGTCAGTTATCGCATCTTGCAAAACCGAGAGGATGCGCAAGAGTGCATTAAAGATACTTATTTGGGGATCTGGAATGCCATTCCACCAACGAGGCCCGCTTCTCTGTATTCCTTTGCGTGCCGCGTCGCGCGAAACATTTCCATCAATCGACATAAGCATAACTGTGCCGCCAAGCGTAATTCTTACACGGTCTCCATAGAGGAGATTGGAGACTGTATACCCGCAAGCAACACCGTGGCAGAGGATTTTGAGCTGCAGCTGTTGACGGATACGCTGAATCAATGGTTGGAAAGCCTGCGGCCGCAAAACCGGTATATCTTTGTACGTCGGTATTGGTATATGGATCCCGTCCCGCAGATCGCAACCGCCATGAAAATGTCAGATGCGGCAATCTATCTCCGCTTAGATCGTTTGAAAAAGAAGCTGTACAAATATTTGAAAGAAAGGGGTTATCCGGTATGAAAAGCTTTGGCGAACAGTTAAACAACGCTTTCGGAGGAATCGACGATCGGTTCATCCTTTCGGCTCAAAATCCTCCAAAATCAGAAAAACGCATTTTGCTGGGTTCTATTGCCGCCGCCCTCTGCGTGCTTCTCGTGCTGATCCCGTTCTTGGTCACACAGGGCACGTTTCTCCGAGGTGACGGCTGGGAACAGGTTTTTTACGAGGCTGCGACACTCCAAAAGAAAAAGACCGGCCCTTACGGAACTCTTTGTATGATGACGGTCAATCTTGGTGATATCTCGGGGGTGACGGAGTACCAGCCTGCGGAGGACGTTTGCCTTGAGATGTTCGGACAATGGCTTTTCTCTTGGGGGAGCATGGACTATTCTCTGCAATTCTCCCTCTTCCCGGAGGAGCATTTGGAATCTTACGTCTATCAAGAATTCGAAAAAGCGGGGTACACCAAGGAGCAAGGTATGGAGAAGATCTCCCAAACAGCCTCGGAGCTTTTCCCCTTCCGCAAAGTGGAGATCCAATACACCGTAACGGCTATCAAGCGGGACGATCCCGAGCTGACCCGCAGATTCTTCCAAAGGATCAATCTTGAGAAAGCGGGGATCGATCCCAACGAGGTCACAAGCGTCCTGCATTATTCTTTCGAGCAAGTACGCCTCTACTACGACGGGTTGCTCAGTTCCGGGAACATCTTTGATGACGAGCTGGGCAGCGGAGTCTACTTCTATGAGTACAAAGGAAAATGGTATCTTGCCCCCAATATGCTGGAGGATGATATGTCTATCGATCTGCTTCACGCCGGCAAGAAGAAGCCTTCCACGTACTATGAACAAAAAAAACTGTGGGGAACCATCACGTCCATAGAAAACGGATATATTTGCATCGATGATTCCTTCTACTTCTTTGCGGATGAAGAACTTGCAAAGGGGTATCGGGAGGGCGATTCCGTTTCCGTCCGTTACTACAACGCCGTATACCGCATGGAACGCATAGAGGACGGAAAAAAATGCAAAGTTGCACGGGCTGTTTCCATCAAAAAAGAAGACCCCTCATAATCGTTTCCCCATCGAGGTCATTTCCTCGGTGGGGATTTTTTATGAAAGGAGGCAACAGCGCCGGTAGCCCATTCCTCCCGGCTTCCTATTGACATCTTCCCTGCTTCGTGGTAAAATTATCATTGGTATTTTTGCTAAACCATTCCAAAAGAAAGGCAGTAATGCACTTGGACGCAAAATATTTTTGGATCATGGTTGCAATAGCATTTGCGGTAGGCTTGATCAGTCGTTATGTTTACGACAAATTTTACGTAGACTATCGATTTTACAAGAAGGTTTTACGTAAACGTTGGATATATTTGGTGATCCTTTGGACGGATCTGTTTTTGACTTTCGCGATCATCGGTTTGGCGCTCCTGTTTCCCGGTTGGTGGCTGTGCATTTTTGGCGGCGTTTGGTTAGGCACAATGGGGGAATTGATACCGTTATATCACATCAAAAGCGTAAATAGGCTCTCTTACGACTATATGTACGAGGTCTATATCAAAAACGCTCGCCATTGGGAAAAGAATATGAACGCGCAGAAGAAGAAAAAAGCAAAATAAGAAAAAACGAAAGAAGGGAAATTTTCCCATGAAAACGAAATTATCCGGAAAATTCTGGTTTGTTTTGGTGTTGTTCAGCCTGGTGGGGCAGATCGCCTGGGTGGTGGAGAATATGTATCTCAACGTGTTCATCTACAAGATGTTCCGTGCCTCCGCCGCGGATATTTCCGCCATGGTGTCCGCCAGCGCGGTTGCCGCCACTTTGACCACGGTGCTCATGGGTGCCCTTTCCGATAAGCTCGGGAAACGCAAGGTGTTCATGTGCGGCGGGTACTTGGCCTGGGGTATTTCCATTCTCGGGTTTGCCCTTTTAAAGGCGGATCTGATCGGGGCCATGTTCCCCGGGGTTGCCTCCGCCATGGCGGTGGGAGTCACCCTGGTGATCGTTCTGGACTGCGTGATGACCTTCTTCGGGTCTACTGCCAACGATGCCGCCTTCAACGCCTGGCTGACGGACAGCACCGACGACACCAACCGCGGGGCGGCGGAGGGGATCAACGCCATGATGCCCTTGGTTGCCATTTTAGTGGTGTTCGGGGGATTCATGGCCTTTGATCTGAACAGCGAAGAAAGCTGGACGTGGATCTTTGTGATCATCGGCGGCGTGGTGCTGGCGGTGGGGCTTGCGGGGTGCTTCTTTATCAAGGAGCCTGCGCTGACCCCCGCAAAGGAAGGGTATTTCAAGACGGTGGTCCACGGCTTTTTGCCCTCCACCATACGAGAAAACAGTGCGCTGTACTTCTACCTTGCGGCGTTCATTGTGTTTAACGTCTCCATTCAGATCTTTATGCCTTATCTGATCCTGTACTACGAGGTATCCCTGGAGATGGCGGATTACGTTTTGATCATGGCGCCCGCTATCATTCTGGCCTCGGTGGTGACGGCCTTCTGGGGCAGGGTCTACGACAAGAAGGGCTTTGGCTTTTCCGGGTGGTGCAGTCTCGGCTGGCTGGCGGCGGGGTATCTTCTGCTGTATCTGTTCCGCGGGACGGCCCTTGTATTCCTGGGCTCTCTGCTGATGATGTGCGGGTATCTTGCGGGGATGGCGGTATTCGGCGCCAAGATCCGTGAGCTGACCCCCGCAGGCAAGGCGGGGATGTTCCAGGGGGTGCGTATTTTCTCCCAGGTATTGGTTCCCGGGCTGGTGGGCCCTTGGATCGGCAAGACGGTGCTTGCCAACGCGGAAAAGATTGTCAACAACGACGGCACGGAGTCCTTCATTCCCAACGCCAACATCTTCTTGGCGGCCTTGGGGGCGGCAGTGGTGCTTGCGGTGCTGTTGTTACTGAAAAATAGCAAGAAACAGAAAGGAAAAACCGTATGAATCCTCTTTTGAACAAATCCGTTCTCTTCGTGGGGGACTCCCTGTGCGAGGCATACTGCGAGTGGAACACGGAATACGATCACATCCGCGGTTGGGCGGGGCGTATTATGGCAAAGAACGAAATGACCGGTGTGAACAAGAGCCTGGGCGGTGCTTCCATTGGTAACTGCCGCGGGGAAAACATCGTTTACAAGCAGCTTGTGGACATGACGGGGAACGACTACGATTACCTCATCATCGAGGGCGGCGCCAACGATGCCTGGGATTCCGCACCCGTAGGGGTAATGACCGAGGGCTTTGACGGGCCCTTTGACCGCGACAGCTTTGCAGGCGGTTTGGAGGCCACCTTTGCTTACGCCAAGGAGCATTACAAGGGGGCAAAGCTGGGGTATATCGTGACCTTTCAAATGCCCTCTGCACAGTTTGGCAGAATGGCCGATATGAGCGAGTACTTCGCCCTCTCCAAAGAGATCTGCCATAAGTGGGGGATCCCCTATCTGGATCTGTATTTCGACGAGAAGTTCAACAGAGAGGTGATGAAGACGGAAAGCGACCTTCATCTCCCCGACTTCATTCACCCCAACTCCGCGGGGTATGATCTGTTGGCTCCCGTCATTGAGGATTGGATGAAAACCCTGTAAGAAGGTTCGGAGGGATTTATATGAAAAAAGCATTGCTTGCAGTCTTGCTGGCTGCGATCACCTTGGCCTTCACCGGGTGCGGGCAGATCGAGGACACCAACGGAGAAAATAATTTTGCTCTGCAAACCATTACCGACGAAAACATTGTCGAAGGGATGAACGTGGTTACTTTTGCCTCCGTAAGGACTTCCTCGGGAAACAAAGAATCCCTTTCAGTGGGAAAGCTTTCCGGCGTGTTGGATCTGTATAACGGGAACGCCTCGGGAGAGACTGTACGCTTCGCGGTGAATTGCGACGTAACCGCCGGAAATGCACGATTGGTCGTGGTATATGACGGTAAGATCGTCCATGAGTTTGATCTCCACGAGCAGGGACAGAGCTTTGTTCTGGAAAACGCAAAGGGAGACTTTGCATTGAAGCTTGCGGGAGAGAGCGCCGCCTTTGAGGTGGTATTTGAGGTCGACGAGTAAGCTTACCTGTACCCGCCCTTCTCAGGTATTCAAGCGGATCATTCAAAACGGCTGAAAGACGCCGTTTTTCTTTCCCCGCCATTCAACGGAGCGTTGAGTTTTATTCTGCCTTCCGTCGCTTCAATCGCCTTTTGAACCGTGGTATACTGTTCTAAAATAGAAAAGGAGGGGCGGCATGGAGCGCGATCGGGAGTTTAGCCTGCTTTTTCCTAAGGGGGCAAAAGCGGAAGAGCGGGTAATCATAAGCCGCAAGGCCTGCAAAGCCTTGATGGGGAACTATCTTTACCACAGGGAAATAGATCTTTGCGATTATCTTACCACAGACGAGGAGACCATTCTCTACCGCAGGGAGCTGTTCTGCGATCTTTTGGAGCATTCCGAGGCGGAAGCGCTTTTGCGGGAGCTGTTACCGCTCCTGAAAAGCATGGAGGAGCTTTACCGTCTGCGGGAAAACAGCCATCATACGGAAGGACAGCTTTACGCCATCAAGCTGATCGAGCTGTATTTGCAGTTTGTTTCCTGCGCGGGAGACGGGTTGCGGAAGCATGGTGAGGCCATCCGTTCAAGCGCTCTTTTGGAATTACGGGAGCGGATAAGGGAGATCGAGGAATCTGCGTGGTACATGGCTCTGAGGGAGAATACCAAGGCGCTTTCCCGTGAGATCACCCGGGTAAAATGCGTCACCGTTGGAATGAATTTAGACGAGACCTTCTCCCCCGTTTCCTTCGGTGTGCTGGGCTTTCACAGCCGCCCTATGGAACCCGGCGGCCTGATGGAGCGGTTGCTGGGGCATCCTGCATCCGACGGACTGACTGCTTTGTGTCCTTTGAAAAACACCGCAGGGCATTTGAGCAAGGAAGAAAAGCACTTTGCGGATATGGCGGTAAGCTCTGCGCTGAACAGGCTGTTCAAAAGCGCCATGGGAGAATGGGAGCCCTCGGTGAAAAGCTTTTTCCGAAGGGAGACAAGGGAATTTCTGCCTTTGATCGGAGAATTGAAGTTTCTGCTCTTTGGAGTGGATCTGCTTACGGAATTGAGAAGCAAGGGACTTCCCTTGTGTTCCCCGAGCATCGCTCCCATGGAGAAAAAGATCTTTTCCGTCAAGGGGCTTTATCATCCTGCCTTGGGAGTGCCTGCGAAGCGATTGGTGGCCAACGATCTTACCTTTGACGAGAAGGGCAGGCTCTATCTTTTGACGGGTGCCAACAGCGGCGGGAAAACGGTGTTTCTTTCCTCCGTGGGGATCTGCCAGGTCTTTACACAGCTTGGTTTTCCCGTCCCCGCAAAAGAAGCGGAGATCAGCCCCGTGGATCGTATTTTGGTACATTTCGCGGGGAAAACCGCCGCTATGGATCTGGGGCGGTTGGAGGAAGAATGTTTGGCGGTCAAAGCCCTCTTTGGGGACGTGACGGAATACAGCCTTGTGTTGATGGACGAGCCCTTTTCCTCCACAAGTGCCTTTGAGGGAGCGCACATTGCCTTCGACGTGATGGCTTCCCTTTCGGCTTACGGGTGTCGAGGGGTGTTCTCCACCCATCTTCACGAATTGGTGACCATGAAGGAGGAGATCAACCGTCTCCCCCGCTCCCGTTCTGCCGTGGATACCCTTGTGGTGGGGATGGATCGCGGAGGAAAACGCACCTACAAGATATACAGAAAAACGCCCGACGGGAAAAGCTATGCAGCCGGCATCGCAGGACGGTACGGGCTGGACTATGAAGAATTACTGCGTTTGCAGGACGAAAAGCAAGGAGGAATAAAGCATGGCTGAAACAATGGGACAGATCATTAAGCGGCTGAGAAAAGAACGAAACTTCACCCAGGAGGAACTGGCGGAGCAGCTGGGGGTGACCTTTCAGGCAGTCTCCAAGTGGGAAAACGATACGGGAATGCCGGATATCTCCCAGGTGGTGCCCTTGGCATCGGTGTTTGAGGTGAGCACAGACGTGCTGTTCGGGCTTTACGGCAAGAATTGTCGGGAGGAGGTAGAGGAGCTTTTGGGGAAAGCCCGCAGTATGGTTCCTTCCCCTGCCACAAAGGAAGCTGTTTTACAATGCTACCGGACGCTCACCGAGGGGCTTGCAAAATATCCCAACAATACCGCGCTGTTGATGGGTTGTCTGGAGGCGGGGCTCTCCCTCGCCTTCCCGGAAAACGACACCTACGACAACGCGAACGGGAAGCAGATCTACCGCGAGTGTATCCATTTTGCGGATCTGGTGATCAAATACGGCAGGAACACCAACGACGTGATGCGGGCACGGATGATCATGGTCTTGCTTCACAGCGCATACGGCAACGGGGAGGCCGCGGGACACCATGCGGCACAGTTCCCGCGGAGAGCGGATATGACGGCACACACCATGGAGTCTTACATCGCTCATTTTGAAAAGGACACCCAAAGGGAAAACCGCTGTTATCAAACGGATCTTGTCTACCACCTCGTCGCCATGCTGGACGATCTGGTTGCCATCGGATTCTGTTATTTCCGCGTAGGGCAGTACGAAGAAACCAGATCAGCCCTTACCAAAGCGCTGGAGCTGATCGAATTGCTGTTCGGGGAGGAAGAGGTGCTCCCATCCTTCCACTTGAGGGAACGAGGAGATATCTACGTACTGTTGGCACAGCTTTCCTTGAAGGAGGGCGACACCCACAAGGCGCTTACGGAGTTGGAACAGTCGGTGGATCTCTATTTCAAAGGGAGGAAAGGCTACCGCGGGCAAGAGGTTACAACGCCCTTGTTCCGTCTGGCAGATTGTCGGTTTTTCCACCTCGATCCCCGGGAGAAAGGACGTATATTGGCACGGCTGACGCATCCCGTTTTTGCACCCCTGAAAACCGAAGAACGGTACCGCACACTTTTGGAGCGGGTCGAAAGCGATGCAGAGTGAAAAGCTCTGCATCTTTTTTATTCCCGCGACAGGGTTTGACAGAATCGGCGGGGGAAGTCTGTTATACTACGGGTACGACGTGTGAAGAAAGGACGTGTTTTGAAGAATATGACGTTTTCCACCGAGAAAAACGGAGATAAATTACGGATCCGCTTACAGGGCGAGGTAGACCATCACAACGCGGCGGAGGTACGGACGCGGATCGACCGCATCTTGGAGACGGAACAGCCCGAGGTGTTCTATTTCAACCTTTCCGGGGTAAGCTTTTGTGACTCCTCCGGTTTGGGGCTGGTGATGGGGCGTATGCGGAAGTGCGGGCAGATCGACGCGGTGCTGATCGTGGAGGCCCCCTCCGAGGCAGTTATGAAAATTTTGCATATTGCGGGGATGGACAAGCTGATCCGCATTGAAAGGAGCAACGGAAATGGCAAGGCGAGCTGAAAATACGGTGAACGAAATGAAATGCGTCTTCCCTGCCAAGAGCATCAACGAGGGGCTGGCGCGAATGACGGTGGCGGCATTTATCGCCCAACTGGATCCCCCTGTGAGCGTGCTTTCGGAACTGAAAACGGCGGTGAGCGAGGCGGTGACCAACTGCATCGTCCACGCATACCGCCATCGTACGGACAAAATGAAGTGCCCGATCTACATAAGCGCTGTCTACACCGGAAGCGGGGTGTTACGCATTACGGTGAAGGACAAGGGAACTGGGATCACGGACGTCGCCCTGGCGCGGACGCCTCTCTACACCACAGACGCAGAGGGAGAGCGGAGCGGCATGGGGTTCACGGTGATGGAAAGCTTTACCGACCGTGTGAGGGTCCGTTCCGCACAGGGAAAGGGTACGACGGTAATTTTGGAAAAACGTTTTGATGTGAAATGAATGCTCCCGAGCTGTTGGAGCGGGCCAAGGCGGGAGACGCCACGGCGGAGGACATCCTCATGCGGGAGAACATGGGGCTTGTAAAGTCGGTGGCGGCGCGGTTTCTTGGCCGAGGTGCGGACTACGAGGATCTGTGTCAGCTTGGCGCCATTGGGATGTTAAAGGCTATCCGAAACTTTGACACCTCTTACGGGACGGCCTTCTCCACCTACGCCGTGCCGCTCATCATCGGAGAGATCAAGCGGTTCCTGCGGGATGACGGGATGATCAAGGTGAGCCGTGAGCTGCGGCAGAAGGGGGCCCATCTGCTCCGAAAAAAAGAAGAGTTCACCGCCGAAAACGGCAGAGAACCCACGGTGACGGAGCTTGCGGACTACTGCGGCTGCAGTGTGGAGGAGACGGTGGAGGGCTTGGATGCGGGGAACGCGGTGCTTTCCTTCTCGGAGCCTGTGGGAGAACGGGCATTGGAGGATCTGATCGGCACCGACAACCTGGCAGAGCTTTGCGAAAAGGAGGCCTTGCGGCAGGCGGTTCTCAGTCTCCCCAAGGAGGAAAAGCAGTTGATCCTGTTACGGTTCTACCGAGGGTACTCCCAGCAGAAGGCGGGAGAGGTGCTTGGGATGACCCAGGTGAAGGTGAGCCGCACGGAAAAGAAGATCTTGGAGAAACTGCGGAAGGCGTTGGAATAGGAAGAGAAAACCACCGAGGGCCTCGGTGGTTTTTGTAGTTATGATGCAAGCGATGACGGATCAACCGCCTTTTCCGCCCAGTTCTTCATAGCAGTCGATGGCAATTCCGTTTTCGTCAAAACGGATGACAAAGTATTCTTCCGGGTAGGTTCCCAACCATCCTACCCGTTCCTCTTCGATGAGGTAATAGCCTTTCGCATTTTTACAAATGGTGTCTTCATTTACCTCTATTGGATCTCCATAGGGCAATACTATTACTTGGTAGAACGTACCGTACCGTTCCTGTATCTCCGCAGAAGTCTTGCCGATGATCCACTCCTCGTCATATCCACAGCCGGAAAGGCAAAGGGGCAAGAGAAAACAAAGGCACAAAAGGGCAAGGAGGATCTTTCTTTTTTTCACAGGGGGCTCCTTTTTTGTATTTCTGTATTCATTCTATCAAACCGTGTACTTGCTGTCAAGGCATGTTCACGAAAATTTACAAAGCGGAAAAAACTCCTCCCGATGAAGGGAGGAGCTTGGGTGGACCGGTTCGTCAGTCGATCTCGATTCTGTCGGGGAGGTACAGGTAGGTAAATTCGGAAAAACGGTTCTCGTAGCAGGAGTAGCTATCGACGAAATATTCATACACCAAAACGCCGTATTCGTCGTATTGGTTGACGATCTCGTGGGCATTTACGGAAGCGCCGCTCTCCCCCGGGGTGGAGAGCTCCCGCAGGAGGTTACCGTCCTCGTCGTATTCCCTGGTGACTTCCACAAAGATCTTATTTTCGGCAGAATAGCCTGTCCGTTTGGTCTCTCTGCCTGCCCCGTCGTATTCGCGAACGTAGGTGGCGGAAAGTGTGCCGTCTTTCAGATTCTCGGTCTTTACAAGGTTGCCCTTTTCGTCGTACTGATGGACGTACTCGTAGACCGTTTTCTTGCCGGATGCCGTTTCGGTACGCTTGATCACGTTACCGTGGTGGTCGTATTCCGTTTCGGTGACGGTTCTGTCCTTTCCGGTGGTGACCACGCTTTTGATCTCGCGGTTCATATCGTCGTAGGTATAGACAAAGGTGGTCACGGTGCCGCTGGGATAGGTGCGGGTCTTCTTTGTAAGGTTGTTCCGCTCATCATATTCATAGGTATAGGTGTAGGATCTGCCGTCGGAGTCGGTATGTACCTTTTGGATGGGTCTGTTCAGGTCGTCGTAGGTATAGACGGAGCTGTTGGATACCGTATCCATGGCGCTTACAGACTGCAGGCTCGTCAGGTTGCCCTGCTCGTCGTAGGTCTCGTCACAGGAAGATACCCGATAGCCGTTTTTCACCTCGGTGATGCGGGAGATTTCGCCGTTTTCGGAATAGACGTAGGCAAATTCGCCGGTCTGAACGGTACCGAGGTCATTGACGGTCTTTTCGCAGATCAAATCCCCCTGCTCGTTGTAGGTATATTCCGAGGTGGACGAGCCGAGAGGGGTTTCGGTGATCTTCTTGGTGATCCTGCCTTCATGGTCGTAGGTATACTGATAAGAGGTCTCTATGGTGCTTCCGACGATGGCTTCCTCCCCTTCGTCTACGGTGTACTGATCGGTCTCCAGGATCAAATCCCCTTGGGGATTGTAGGTATAGGAGGTATCGATGGTAGTGGGCCTGTCGCCGCCCATAATGTGTACCCTGCGGATCAGCTTGCCTTCTTCATCGTAGGTGTTGCTGTATTCGTAAGAGAGGCCGCTATCGCCCCCGTTGCCGCCGGTGTAGGACATTTTCTCGGTGAGCAGATTGCCGAATTCATCGTAACTGCACTCCAAAGTCTCCACGTACTCATCGGAATAAGCGGTGACGGTCAGGACGGGATTCCCCGCTTCGTCGTAGGTGTAGGTCTTCGTTGTGTAACTACTCTCGCTGTAAACGACTTTGAGAATATGGAGAAGGCCCCGGTCGTTGTAGGTATAGGTCTCCCGTCTGTTCTCCTTGCCGTCCAAGGTCTCTACGCTTTCCAGCTTGTTGCCCTTGGCGTCGTAGGTGATCTCATATTCCCGAAGGAAGCTCTGCCAGTCGGGAGACTCAAAGCTATAGGTGACCTCCTCGCGGATCAGCTCCCCGTATTCGTTGTAGTCGGTGACACGCTTGGCATTGTAAACGGAATAACTGTTGGTATCAATATGTCCCCGCAGTACCAGGAAATCGGTTAGCATCTCCGCCGCCTTTGCATTATCGCGGTGGGCATAGAGGTACTCGTAGGCTTCCTTGGTCTTGCCTGCGTCCAGAAGCTTTCGGGCTTCGGCAACGTGGTCTGCCTCGGGCTGCTGTTGCGGCTGAGGCTGACTTTGGCAGGCCGCGAGAGAAAGCAGAAGAACTGCGATCAAAAGGATGGAAATAAGCTTTTTCATATTGGCGGTACTCCTTTTGTAATCTACGTGGTTTGCTGCTGTAAATCACGCGGATAGTTTACAACAACAAACTCCATTTGTCAAGGGGTTTCTGTAAAAAAGTTTGAAATTTTTTACAGAATGGTTTTTACCCGTGACATAAGCGTTTCGTACGATCGGCGTTTTTCCCACGCCGTTGTAAGGAAATTGACGAAACAAATACGTTTCCTTGTTTTGCTTACGGACGCATTATAACCTGTTTTAGGTTAAAAGTCAAGTGCTTGAGAAAAAATCAATAAAATAAAAAGCAGTAGAAAAAACGTCGATCGTTGGCGAAGATAAAACACCGATCAAGGAGGATTCCACTATGTATCATCGAATTCGCGATCTGCGGGAGGATCGTGACCTGAATCAAACACAGCTGGCAGGAATTCTTGGAATGTCACAAACGGGGTACTCTAAATACGAGACGGGAGAAAATGATATTCCCACGGCCGTGTTGATAAAGCTTGCTCGCTTTTATGACACAAGCGTAGATTATTTATTAGGCGAAACAAACGTGAGAAAGCGTTATCCCGGCACATAGCCCAAATGAACGGCGTCCGAACAGAAGCACGGATGCCGTTTTCTTTTCCGTGTTCGGCTCCGCTTCGGATTCTGCAAAGGAGCATCCCAAGCCCGTGCTTACGCAAAAAACCTCCCCGAAAAGGGAGGCTTTTGAAGGTTATTTCTTGATCTTCTGCCAATACTCGTCGGCGGCACGCTCGGTCTTGTTTTCCCCGGGGGTGTAGAAGGTCTTCCCTGCTAAGTCGTCGGGAAGGTACTGCTGGCGCACCCAATGGTTGGGGAAGGCGTGGGGATATTTGTAGCCACCCTCCGAGCCGGGGCGGTTCTGATCCCGCAAATGCTGGGGAACCATGGTGCCCTTCCCTGCTTCCACGGCGGCCATGGCGGCGTCGATTGCCGCTTCTCCACTGTTGGATTTGGGGGAGGTGGCAAGCAGGATCACCGCGTCCGCAAGGGGGATCCGTGCCTCGGGGAGCCCTACCTGCAAGGCGATGTCGATGCAGGATTTGGTAAAGATCACCGCGTTGGGGTAGGCAAGGCCGATATCCTCGGCGGCGCACACGGAGATGCGGCGACAAGCGGAAACCAGATCCCCTCCCGCAAGGATCCGCGCTAAGTAGAACACGGCGGCATCGGGATCGGAGCCGCGGATGGACTTCTGCAGGGCGGAAAGCAGGTCGTAATGGGATTGGCCGTCGCGGTCGTACCGCATACCGGAACGCTGTGCCAGACTGCGGGCAAGGTCCTCGTCGATGGCGGTTTCGGAGGCGTAGTAGCAATTCTCCAGAGAACCGATGGCCTTCCGCACGTCCCCGCCGCAACCGTAGGCAAGCACCTCCAAGGCGGCATCGGAGCAGGTCTTGGCGTTCCCGAAATCCCCGTTTAAGATATCGAAGGCACGGCGCAGACCGGGAATGAGATCCAAAGGCTCTACGGGCTTGAACTCAAACACGCTGGAGCGGGAAAGCAAGGCGGGATAGATGGCGAAATAGGGATTCTCGGTGGTGGAGCAGATCAGGGTGACACGACCATCCTCCACGTACTCCAAAAGGGATTGCTGTTGCTTTTTGTTGAAATACTGGATCTCGTCGATGTACAGCAGAATGCCCTCGTTCCCCGACATAAGACCGCCGGACAGGTTTAAGATCTCCTTTACGTCGGAGGTGCCTGCGGTGGTGGCGTTGAGCTTGTAGAACTCCCTGCGGAAGTGCTTTGCGATGAGATCCGCCGTGGTGGTCTTCCCCGTGCCCGGAGGGCCGTAGAAGATGAGGGAGGGCAGGTGCCCGCTGTCCAGAATACGGCGCAGGGGGGCGTTTTTGGCAAGAAGGTGCGTCTGTCCGCAGATCTCGTCAAAGGTATTCGGTCTGACACGGTCGGCAAGAGGCATGACGCAAAACTCCTTTTGATTGCTTGCAAAACTTCGTTTTACAAGCATGGTCCGCGCGGCGGGGATCCGCGCGCTTATCGCCGCCTGCCAAAATCAAAGATTTGGGCAGGCTCCCCTCGGCGCGCGAACTCGCTTCGCTCGTTGGGAAGGTGTTTTTTCGAAGGCAAAGCCTCCGAAAAAACGGATTTTAATCTAATTGCATTTTACAAGCGGTTCGTTATTTTTCCTTTTTCTTAAAGGAAAGCTTATTTTCCGTACCCTCGAAGAGGCGGCGGATGTTGGAACGGTGCATGAAGATCAGCATCATACCGATGAACAAGCTGAAACAGATAGCGGGCAGGGAGGGATAGGTACCGCGGACGGTGGCACTGATGAACACGATGCCCGGGAGAGCAAAGCCGCCCAGAACGGAGCCCAGGGATACGTAACGGGTGATCAGCACGGTGAGGGCGAAGATGGTAGCGGCGATGAGGAACACCTGCCAGTCGATCATCAAAACCATGGTGGCGGCGGTGAGAACACCCTTACCTCCGCGGAAGTGATAATAAACGGGAGCGATGTGGCCCAGCATACAGAACACGCCTGCAAAGTACGCACCCAGCTCACCGCAGGCGATGATGCCGATGAGCACGGAGACAAACTGCTTGAAAATATCCCCGAACAGGGTCAGCAACGCGCCCTGCTTGCCGAAGACTCTGCCCATATTGGTCAGGCCCGCGTTGCCGGAGCCGTACTTGCGGATATCGTCGTGGTACTTATACTTGGAAACGATGATGGCGGCGTTCAGGCTGCCCAGCAAATACGGAATGATGGTGCAGACCAGGATGCCTGCGCAGAAGATCAGCGCGGCGGTGACGTCCTCACCCTTTTCCAGGAAATCTCCGTGGAGCCAGTTCAAAAAGCCCTGGAAGGAGACACGAAGGGTCACGCCGTCCACAACCACCTCGCGGGCGATGCCCAGTTTTTCGTACAGGCCGATAGCACTCCATAACCATTCAAAGAATTGAAGCATAGTGGTCAATCTCCTTTCTGCTTGATGACCAATCGGATGGGAGTTCCCTCAAAGCCGAAGGTCTTACGCAGACAATTTTCGATATACCGCTGGTAGGAATAATGGAACAGCTCTGCGCTGTTACAGAACAAGGCGAAGGTGGGCGGGTTGGTGGTGGTCTGGGTCATGTAGTAGATCTTCAGACGTCTGCCCTTATCCGTGGGGGGCTGGACGCGGTCGGTGATGTCCGACAGGAAGTCGTTGAGGACGCCTGTGGTGATACGCTTGCAGGATTCCTTGTAAGCGTCGTTCACCAGGGTGAAGATCTTATCCAGGCGCTGTCCTGTTTTGGCGGAGACGAACACCACGGGGGCGTAGGTCATGTAGGACAGGGCGTTGTAAACGTCCTTGCGGAAGTTTTCGAAGGTGGAATTGTCCTTCTCCACCAGATCCCACTTGTTGATGACGATGACGCTGGCCTTCCCCGCGTTGTGGGCCAGGCCTGCGATGTGCTCGTCCTGGGCAGTGATGCCCTCGTTGGCATCCACCATGATCAGGCAGACGTCGCTGTTCTCCACCGCCATGTTGGCGCGCAGAACGCTGTATTTTTCGATCTTATCCTCGATCCTGGCGTTGCGGCGGATGCCTGCGGTATCCACCAGGACGTATTTGCCGTGGCTGTTTTCCACGTAGGTATCCACGGCGTCACGGGTGGTGCCTGCCATGTCGGAGACGATGACACGGTCTTCCCCGCAGATCTTGTTGATGATGGAGCTTTTCCCCGCGTTGGGCTTGCCGATAACGGCGATGCGGATGCGGTCGGAGTCGTTGTCCGCTTCCTCTTCCTTGGGAAGCAATTCGATGACACGGTCCAGAATGTCGCCGGTGCCGGTGCCGCTCAAGGAAGACAAGGGGAACACGTCCTCGAAGCCCAGGCCGTAGAACTCGTAGAATTCGGGGGGTGTTGCGCCGATGGAATCCACCTTGTTCACGATAACGATGACGGGCTTGCGGGCCTTGCGGAGCATGGTGGCGATGTCGTTGTCGGAATCCGTCATGCCGCTTTTCAGATCGCACATGAATAAGATCACGTCGGCGTGGTCGATGGCGATCTGTGCCTGGTCACGCATTTGCACCAACAGCTTGCTGTCGGTGACGGGCTCGATACCGCCGGTATCGATGAGCATAAAGGTCTCGCCGTTCCATTCCACCTCGTGGTAGATACGGTCACGGGTAACGCCGGGAGTATCCTCCACAATGGAGATACGGGAGCCTGTCAAGCGGTTGAACAGGGTGCTCTTGCCCACGTTGGGGCGGCCTACTACCGCTACTACTCTGTTAGCCATAAATATAGTGAAGTCCTTTCATTAAGACTTTTTCTCCAAAAGTTTTTTCAGAAGATCCTCGCCGTCACGGGCGGTAACGGATACGGGGATCTGCAAGCTCTCCTCCACGTCCCGGAGGCTGACGCTGTCAAGGAACAGATCTCCCTCGTGGCGGAGCATATTTTCGGGGATCAAAAGGGTATCCCCCAGATCCTTTCCCCTAAGTTGATCGATCAGGTCGCCTCCCGTCACCAAGCCGCTGACGGTGATGGTCTCCCCGAAGAAGCGGTTCACGATGGCGTGGACGTCCACCTTCAGAGAAGGAAAACGTTTCATCGCCATGGCGGCCAGCTCCTCCATGTGTGCCTTTGCCAGCATTCCCGTGGCGATAGACACGTGGCGGGGAATATCGGGGAGGTCGCAATCCTCCAGGGCGTAGCCGAATTCCACGGTATGGAGACGCAACATCCCCACGCCGTTTTCCAATTGGGCGTAGTCCTCGTAGGCTTCGTCGGAAGGAAGCTCCTTTTCTGCGGTGAGATAGAACTCGTCGGAGGCGTACACCTTGCGGGAGCCGAAAGCTGCAAGGCATTCCTCCGCCTTGGCTTCGATACGGGAGATCACGTCCAGAGCGCTTTCCTTATCGAAGGGCAACAGCTCCGGCAGGCCCTCCCGATGGGCGGTCATCCCGCAGGGGACGGCCGCGAGGCTTTCCAGATTTTCAAGTTTACATAATTCATTCAGAGAATAGCTAAGCTCTTCTCCGTCGTTGATACCTCTGCAAAGCACCAGCTGGGCGTTGATGCGGATCCCGCCCTCGTCCAGCAGCTTTAAGAAGCGAAGCTTTTCGCCGGCAAAGCGGTTGCCCATCATTTTCACCCGCAGATCCGGGTTCATGGTATGGACGGAGACGTTCACCGGGGAAATGTGCATACGGATGATCCTTTGGATATCCGATTCCCGCAGATTCGTAAGAGTGACATAATTCCCCTGCAGAAAGGAGAGACGCTCGTCGTCGTCCTTGAAATAGATGGTCTCCCGCATACCGTGGGGATTCTGGTCGATGAAGCAGAAGATACAGTTGTTGGTGCAGCGCTTCTTCTCGTCCATGAGGTAGGTGGAAAACTCCATGCCCAGCTCGGCGTATTCTCTGTTGTGTAACGGGAAGGTCAATTCTTCCCCATCCCGGGAGACGGTGACCACACTGTTGGCGTCCGTTCCGTAGAAGCGGTAGTCCAGCACGTCGCAAACCCGTTCTCCGTTGACGTACAGCAGGGTATCCCCCGCTTTGATCCCCGCTCTGTGGGCGGGACTGCCGGGGATGACCGATTGGATCCTGACCATAAGCTTTCCTCCTCGTGGGGCATTCTATGAAAAAGGCGTGTTACTCAATGCCGTGAGCAACACGCTTTTCTTTACGCCTTTTCTTCTCCGACCGTCAAGACTGCCTTGCCACCGTAATAACCGCAGGTCTTGCAAACACGGTGAGAAAGATTGAACGCACCGCACTTGGGACATTTGGACATTCCGGGAAGCTCGAGCTTCCAAACGTTGGAACGACGCTTATCACGTCTTGCTTTGGAGACTTTTCTCTTGGGAACTGCCATCTCTAATGAACCTCCTTACGTATGATCATTTTCATTATCTTCTTCAAAATAACTGCTCAGAGCCGCCCAACGGGGATCGATCTCACGCGTATCGCAGGAGCAACGCTCTACGTTCAGATCACATCCGCACTTGGGGCAAAGGCCTTTGCAATCCTCCCTGCAGAGAAACCGGAAGGGCATCTCCGTAAGGATCTGACTGTAAACCACCTCCGAAAGATCCAGCTTGCCGTCCTCCAGAAGCAGGAATTCCTCCTCGTCCTCGTTGGCAAGCCCTTCCGCCATTTTATAGGACAGAAGAAACTCCAAGCTGACGGGAAACTCCTTGCAGCATCTGCCGCAACGGGCGATGCCCCGAAGGGAGGCCTTCCCCTCCAAGGTCAGGTAGCCGGCGTGGTTTTCGGCCGCGCCCTCCACAAAAACCTTAGCGGAGATCAGATCATCGGAAAGCTCTGCACCGGATTCCTCATAGGCAAAAGGGACGGTCTTTACTACCCCGACAACCAGCTCACGAAGATCCAACGTCATGGGATAAACACCTCTCTTTGCAAAAGTCCTCTCGGGTACACAGTTCATTCCATTATAATGCTTTGCTTTCGATTTGTCAATGGTTTTTTTGTTTTTTCTCGGAGAAAAATCCGCTTTTTTCAAAAAAAGGTTGCAAGTCGAAGGGAATTGTGGTAGTATAGTTTCGACTTCCTCGGCAAACAATAGCCACGGGAGGTTGAAACCTATGATGTGCAATATGAAAAAAATGATCGCAAGCCACCGACTGACCTGTGATATGATCGGGGTGGCCATGGGGATCGGGCTGGGTTTCCTGGCGGCAAACGCCATGGTGAATTGCTGTACCCCCGGCAGAAAGATGAAAAAGAAGGCCATGAAGGCGTTCAAGGCCTTGGAGGACAAATTCTGCTGCTGACAAAAGCCCAAAGGGGTGCCTTGCGCCCCCTACTTAGAATCGGGAAAGGAATCTTTTATGCGTTCTTTGGGAAATCGGTTACAGACGGTGGCAGAGATGCTCCGTACATACGCTCCTTTTCGGTGTCTTGCGGACATCGGCTCCGACCACGCCTACCTGGCGGTCTACGTGATGAAGGAGGGCATTGCTTCCCTCTCCGTGTCCTCGGACATCAATGAGGGCCCCTTGGACAGAGGCCGTTCCACCGCGGAGAAATACGGGGTGAAGCCGGATTTCGTGTTATCGGACGGGTTCGACAAGCTGAAGGATTACGCCTTTGACGGTGCCTGCATCTGCGGTATGGGAGGTGAGCTGATCGCGGATATTCTCCTCCGCTACGGCCCTCATCCCGACTGCCGCTTGTTCTTACAGCCCATGACGGCCCAGGACGATCTGCGGAAATTCCTGTGGGAAAACGGATACGAGATCCTGGAAGAACGGTTCACCCGGGAGCGGGAAAAGCCTTACGGGGTGATCTGTGCGGTGTACACCGGGAAAAACACAGCGTATACCTACGACGATCTGTTCTTGGGCCAGTTCCGCCCCGACACGGAGGACTTCCATTCCTACAAGGCCAAGGTCCACGCCCAGGCAAGAAAACGCAGGGACGGTCTGTTGGCCACGGGTGGCGACACCGCAAACGAAGAACGGTTGCTTAAATACAGCGAATAAATTTCTTCTCCAGCTTCTCGGCCAAAAGCTTGCGAAGCTCCAGAGAATCCGCGGGCATCATGTTCCTTTTGGGCACGATGATCGTGGATTTTTTGTCTAAATACAGGTAGAAGAAGCCGCCCGTCTCGTAGACGCGGAAGAAATCGGTGTAGAAGAAATCGTCCTGGGTGTCCTCCAGCTTGCGGCCGTTATGCTCGGGGTCGAACAGGACGGAATAGATCAGCCCGTTGTTTCCGAACTGCACCTGATGGGTGGCGTAGAGGTATTCCTGCTTTTTGACGCATACCGTTTTCACCTGCTTACGCAAAAGGGCGAAAAAGGTACCCAGGCACAATAGGAGCAGACCGCCCACCAGCACCAGGGTGGAGTTTTGACTTGCGAAGCCTACCACCGCCAGATATGCCGCGATGATCACCACCCACACGGTAACGGCGGTGCGGATCACACGGGAAAGCTTACCTCTGCAAAGATTGAAATTGGCGTATTCACGGTAATCGGAAAGAACGATCTTTCCCTTGGAGAGCAGGTATTTTTGCTGTTTCATAAAAAGCGTCCTTTCTTTCAAAGGTCTTTTTCCAAAAGAAGGGTCAACAGGTCTTCCCCTTTTTCCAGGTACAGCCCGCCGTCGAAGCCGCTTTGCTCGCAATAGGTGCGGATGCCGCTGTCTTTTTCCTTTTGGGAATCGTACAGCACGAAGGGGACGGCGTCACGGGTATGGGTGCGGACGTACACGGGAGTGGGATGATCGGGAAGCAACAGGAGGCGGAAGGGCTCGCCCGTCTGCTTGAAATACGCCAGCAGGGGGGCAAGGATCTCCCGATCGATGCATTGGATGGCTTTGATCTTTTCGGAATAATTGCCCTGGTGGCCGCATTCGTCGGGAGCCTCCACGTGGATATACACGAACTCCGCACCTGTCTCCAGCTCACGGATGGCGGTACTTTGCTTCCCTGCGTAGTTGGTATCCAATCCGCCGGTGGCCCCCTCCGTAATAGGGGCATTCATACCTGCACAAAGGCCGATGCCGCGGATGAGGTCCACGGCGCAGACCACGGAGGCCTTCAGACCCGTTTTCTCCTCAAAGGAAGGAAGCGCGGGCTTCTTCCCGGGGCTCCAGAACCACAGGGAGTTGGCCTTCCGCTTTCCTGCGGCGGCGCGGGCAAGGTTCACGGGGTGGTGATTCAGCAGGTCGAAAGATGCCTTTTGCAGCTCCCAGAAGGCCTGAGAAGAAAGGTTCACCGGGGCGTGATCCCCGATCCGTCTGCCGATGATGTCGTGGGGACGGGAAAAGTCCGTGAAATCCGGGCAATCCTTCCAGATCAAGCAATGGCGGTAGCTGACCCCGGTGTAGAAGGTACGGTATTCGTTGCCGAAGGCGGCCTGCACGGCCTTGATCAGCTCGTCGGCCTCCTCGGTAGTGATCTCCCCTGCGGAGTGGTCGATCATCCGTCTGTCCTCGTAGCAGGTCTCCTCCTCGGAAAGGCAGACCACGTTGGCACGGATGGCGGTCTCGTCAGCCTGCATTTTGATCCCGATGCTTGCCGCCTCCAGGGGAGAACGGCCTTTGGAATACACCTTGGGGTCGTAGCCCATGATGGCCAAGTTTGCAGTGTCGCTTTCGGGAACCATGCCCTCCGGCACGGTGCTGACTCTGCCGTTGATGCCCTTGGATGCGATATAGTCCATGGCGGGCTTGACGGCGGCGGAAAGAGGGGTCTTGCCCTCCAGCTCCGACAAAGGCAGGTCTGCCATGCCGTCGCCCACGAGAATGATATACTTCATAGCGTAAAGGAGATCTCCTTTCGACTTTTGCTCCGTTTAACAGTATACCAAACGTAAGGCGAAAAATCAACCGCCTTTTTTCATCATTTTTAGCTTGATTCTGATTTTTTTGTTGACAAAATCCATAGAGCGTGGTATCATGAGGGCGGTTTTGATTTGGAAAGGAGTGCTGAAAATGCATATCAAGGACGGCTTTCTCCTGCGGGAAACGGCAGGTAAGTTCATCGTTCTGCCCTTGGGCGGGGAGCTGGATCTGGGCAGCCTTATCACCCTCAACGAAACGGGGGCTTTTTTGTGGCGGATCTTGGAGGACGGCGCCAGCCGTGAAGAGCTGTTGGAAGCCCTTCTGGCGGAATACGACGTGGACAAGGAACGGGCGGAAAAGGATCTGGACGCCCTGCTTGCCAAGATGAACGCAGTGGGCGTTCTTGAGGACTGAGGGCATGGGAGAAAAGGAAAGTCTCCCCCTGGCCGCCTTGGAGGACGTGATCCGCGAGGAGCTGGCAAGCGGCGGCAGTGCGGTGATCAACATTCGCGGACAGAGCATGCTTCCCCTGATGAAGGAGGGGGTTTGCAACGTGCGGATCGTGCCGGCAACCTTCCCTTTGAAGAGATACCGGATCCCCCTCTACAAGCGGGAGGACGGGCAGTTCGTGCTACATCGGGTGATACGGGTGAAGAAGAACGGCTACGTTTGCCGCGGAGATCATCAGATCCAAAAGGAATTCCCCGTGACGGATTCCATGATCATCGGCGTGGCGGATGCCCGCATCGTGAAGGGGAAGGAAAAGCCCTTGCGGTCGGCGTTTGCCCTGGTGCAGGGCTGCTTTTTGGCGGAGACGGCGTGGTTGCGGGGCATGGCACGGCTGTGCATCGGCAAGCTTGGCCGCCTATGGAAAGGAACAAAGAAATGAAGGAAGAATTGCGGGTCGCCGTCATTGGTTCCCGTGGGATCGATCGGGCGGATCTTTCCCGCTATATACCGAAGGAGGCCACCATGCTGATCTCCGGCGGAGCCATGGGAGTGGATTCCCTTGCGGAGGCCTACGCCGCGGAAAAGGGGTTGCCCATCAAGGTGATCAAGCCCCAATACAGCTTGTTCGGGAAAAGAGCCCCTCTTGTGCGGAACCGGCAGATCGTGGAGTGTGCGGATCTGGTGGTGGCCATCTGGGACGGAGAGTCTTCGGGAACGGCTTACACCATCGATTACGCCCACGAAAAGGGTGTGCCCGTGCGGCTTTACATCCCGCCGACAAAAAACGGCAAAAACAAAGCATAAAACCACCTACGGCCGGTGAAAACTATCGGCGAGGTGGTTTTTTTGTTGAAACGGTTATGTCTTCTGTTCGGGATCTGCGGGGCGGTCTACGTATTGCTGGAGCTGATCTACCGCGGGAGATCCCATATTTCCATGTTCTTTGCGGCGGGACTTTCCGCCGTGGGGATCTGGCTTTGCTGTAACTGCCGCAGGGTGAAGCAAAGATGTCTGGCCCTGAAATGCCTTTTGGGAAGCGCTCTCATCACCACGGTGGAGTTTTGCACGGGAGTGGTGGTGAATCTGTGGATGCGGCTTGCGGTATGGGATTATTCCGCCATGCCGATGAATCTTTTGGGGCAGGTGTGTCTCCCCTTTTCTCTGGTGTGGTTTCTCCTTACCCTGCCTATTCTGGGATTGGGGAAGCTGATCTGGGGTCCTTACTTCTCCAGAGAGGCCACGAAACGGGAGATCCCCGCTTCCCCTGCCTCGTCGGGAGAATAGACCCCTGCGTCCTCCAGAACGGCTTCGAAGACTCTGCCCACTTCCTCTTCAAGGACGGTGGAAATATTCTCCGCAGTGACTTCCCTGCGTGAGAGGATCTCCGCCCACCAGGCGGCGTGCTTTTCCGTACCCTCGGTATCCAAGGGAAGGTTTTGCAGGTGGCGTTCCTCCACTTCCTTCAGCTCCGCCTTCAAACGAGCGGGAAGGACGGCAAGACCCATGACCTCGATGAGGCCGATGTTTTCTTTTTTGATATGGTGCTTTTCTGCGTGGGGGTGGTAAAGCCCCATGGGATGCTCCGCCGTGGTGATGTTGTTACGCAACACCAGATCCAATTGGTAGGCCTCCCCTTCCCTGCGGGCGATGGGAGTGATGGTGTTGTGCTTGCCGCTTTCGTCCTCGGCGATCACCATGGAAGCGGGGTCGGAATAGGTTCTCCAGGCATCCAGAATCCGGCAAGCCAGAGCGTATACCCGTTCCTTTTCCCCGGTGAGACGGAGGACGGAGAGGGGCCAATGGAGCCATTCCATGCGGATATCGGGATAGTCCTTCAGGATGAAAGTCTTACGGGGAGAGGCGGTCTCCATGGCGAAGGTATATCTGCCCCCCTGGAAATGATCGTGGGTGAGGATGGAGCCTCCCACGATGGGAAGGTCGGCGTTGGAGCCGATGAAGTAATGAGGGAACTGCTGTGTGAAATCCAACAGACGGGCAAAGGTCTGATGGGTGATCTGCATGGGAGAATGGGTCTCCTTCAGCAGGATACAATGCTCGTTGTAATACACGTAGGGAGAATACTGGAGATGCCAGGTCTCCCCTGCTACGGTGAGGGGAATGGTACGCAGGTTCTGGCGGGCAGGATGATCCGCTCTTCCGTGATAGCCCACGTTCTCCGGGCAAAGCTGGCATTTGGGATAGGAGGATTGCCCTACGTTTTTCGCGGCGGCGATGGCCTTGGGGTCCTTTTCCGGCTTGGAGAGGTTGATGGTGATATCCAGCTCCCCGTATTTGCCGCGGTACTTCCAGCGGAGATCCTTGGCCACACGCTCCGTACGGATGTAGTTGGTATTCCCGGAAAGGGTGTAGAAGAAGTCCGTGGCGTTCTCGGGGGAGGAGGCGTACAGCGCCTCGAAGGTGCTTGCCACGGCAGAGGGCAGAGGGGTGAAGATCCCCATGATGCGGGTGTCGAACAGGTCTCTTTCGGTGATGCCGTCCTCGATGATCCCTTCTTCTGCGGCGAAGTCGCAAAGGCGGTCCAGGACGGTCTGGAGAGACAGTCCCTCGGCGGCGGGAGCATCTTCGAAGCTATCCAGCTGTAAAAGCTCCAAAAGACGGTTGGTGTAGTAGGTGCGGTCTGCCTGTTCCGCCAGATGGTTTTCCTCGGCGTAATTCAGCAGAGCGTTGATGAAAGAATACACGGTATTGCCCATAAAAACCCTCTGTATGCGTTGAATTCTTCCTCATTATACACAGGATTTTGATTTTGTCAAGAAAAGATTGACAGGAGGCGAAAAAAAGAGTATAATCTTTTGCAAGAAAACAGCATCGGGAGAATGGACTTATGAAGCGAGTTTTACCTCTGATCTTGACGGTTTGCATAGTCGTTTCTTTGATCCCCTCGGCAGTATTGGGCCTGGGTGTGACGGAAGTGACGGAATATCCCCTGACGGGCATCGACGTGGATTGCCGCATGGGACAGATGGTGGTATATACCCAAGGCGGGGCCGCCACCGGAACGGATGAAAAATGTACCGAAGCGTTGATAGGTGCCGACGGGAGAGTTCTTTCCGTGGGCGGGCACAACAACACCGTTCCCGAGGGGGGCTTTATCCTGGCGGGAAGCAGTGCCAAGGCCAAGCACGTGGAGGCCTTGCAGCCGGGAGACGGGGCTTTTTACGACCCTGCCGCTTTGACGGTGACCCTGGTGCCCAAGGATCACGATCCCTTTTACGAGACCGAAGTAAAGGTGGACGGAGTGAACACCACCCGCAAGCAGGATACCATTATTCTCTTTGACGGCAAGGACGGTAAGACCGCCACGGGCACCAACGCCTGGGGCTTTGAGGTCACCGTGGACAAAGACGGCTACGTCATCGTGGTTGGAGGCAACGACAGCCCCATTCCCGAGGGCGGGTACGTGCTTTCCGGCCACGGTACCGGCAAGACCGCTTTGGAAGCGGCGGCCAAGGGCGGCATGAAGGTCACCCTCTCTTCCGACAAAAAGACGGCTACCTTTGCCTTTGACAAGGATTCCGCCTACAAGGAATACGTGCTGGCAGTGGGCGCTATTACCGAAGCCTACGCCACGGCAAAGGCGCAAGACCGTCTGATCGATAGTTCTGCCGCAGACAAGGCCATGGAGGCTTTGCAGGAGACCCTCAGAGAGCTGAAGGCCGCCTTGGACGGCGGTGACTACGTGGGGTATCTGAGATACGCCTCCCGTATGGAATCCTTGGGGGTGCAAGCCAAGCGTGCCATCACCGAAAGCATCTCCGCGGAAGCACGGGGCGTTTGGCTCCGTCCCGCCTTGGTGACGGATCGGGAAAAGATCTTCGATACCGTAGAGGCTATTTGGGAGGCGGGGTACAACCAGGTCTATCTGGAGGTACAGTTCGACAACACCATGATCATTCCCCTGCCCGAGGGCAATCTGTACGCACAGAACCCCGCCCTGGCAGGAAGCGATATTCTGGGGACCTATATTGAAGCCTGCCATCGCTTCGGCATTGAGATCCACGCATGGGTCTCCGTCTTCCGCGCAGGCTACAAGGGCTCTTCCAACACCAATCTGGGTGTTGCTATGCAGAAGCCCGAGTGGAGACAGGTCTCCAAAAACGGGGTGGATTTCGTTGCCAACGCATACGGCGACGCCTTCTTCCTGAATCCCGCACTTCCCGAGGTGCAGACCTTCCTGCTGGAAACCTATCGGTATATTCTGGAAAACTACGATATCGACGGCTTCCAGCTGGATTACATCCGTTATCCCAATAAGGGTGACGGTGAGGAATTCGGCTACGACGAGTATACGCTGAAGCTTTACAAGGACGAATTCGGGAAGGATCCCAAGACCTTTGCAAGCGGCAGTGAGGACTACGCGCACTGGGTGCAGTTCCGTGCGGACTTCGTGACGGACTTCGTGAAGAAGGTTAAGGAGCTGATCGGGGAGATCCGTCCCGACGTATACTTAGGCGCGGCGGTGGCACCCAACTACGCCAATTCTCTGAACAGCATGTGCCAGGACTCCGTGACCTGGATGAAGGAAGGCTTGATCGATATCGTCTTCCCCATGGCCTACGGCACCACCGACGGCGTGATCCGCTACTTAGAGGAAACCGTTGCCGCCGCGGGAGACAAGGTCTTGGTGATCCCCGGTGTCAGCGATCAGGGAGCGGAGATCCTGGAGGAGCAGATCCTGGCAAGCCGAGCCAACGGTGCGGACGGGGTAGCCTTCTTCTCCTGGAACGTGTACGATCGACGCTACGCCCCCATTGGTGAATGGGTATTTGCAGAACAAGCAGTTTCTCCCTCATACAGCGGAAAGGACGCCATGGTTGCGCTTTTGAAGCAGATGGCCGCCCGAGGAGCCCTTTCCGACGGGCTTTTGGACGAGGGCTTGACCGCCAAGTTGAAGGAAACGGCGGAGGCTTTGGAAAAAAGCACGCTGTCTGCCTGTGAAAAGACGGTGAGAGAGGTTCTGGACGCCGTGAAGGCAAAGGCAGAGGGTGCAAGCTCCGGCAAGGCGTATTTGGAGGATCTCGCCACCGCCTACCGCATTCTGAACACCCAGAGAGACGATGCCAAGGAAGAATACCGCAAGGAACATCCCCTGCCTTGGATGCCCGGAGATGAAGAAGTTTCCCAGGAAGAAAGCACCCAAGTCGGCGGAGAAAGCGGCACGGAGGAAAGCAAGGAGGAGATCCTGCTCACCCCCGTGGAGAACTTCTTCCGCATTTTCTCCCTGGTGATCCTGTTCGGCGGGCTGGCGCTGTTCCCCGTTTATTACGTACTGAACATTCGGAGACGGAGGATCATCCGCTCCTTCAGCGAGCCCAAGGAGGAAGACGGAGAATCCGACGAAGAAGCTCCCCTGCCCCCTCCCGAGGAATAAGAACCTATTACCCGAGAAAGGAACCCTATGTTACGATTTGCATTTTTTGATACCAAAGCCTACGACAAGCCCGCTTTTGAAAAGCACGGCGAAAAAAGCGGGATCGAATTCAAGTTTTTCGAGACCAAGCTGACCCCCGACACCGCATCCCTTGCCCACGGATACGACGGGGTATGCGTATTCGTCAACGATAAGATCGACAAGGCGGTCATCGACAGCCTTGCGGGAGGGGGCGTCAAGCTCATCGCCTTGCGCTGTGCGGGCTACAACAACGTGGACGTTCCCTACGCCTTCGGCAAGATCCACGTGGTACACGTGCCTGCTTACTCCCCCTACGCGGTGGCGGAGCACGCCATGGCCATGCTGTTGACCTCCGTGCGGCGAGTTCACAAGGCTTACAACCGCACCAAGGATCATAACTTCAGCCTCAGCGGGCTGACGGGCTTTGATCTCCACGGGAAGACCGTGGGCGTGGTGGGCACCGGTAAGATCGGCAGGATCTTTATCGATATCTGCCGCGGCTTCGGTATGCGGGTATTGGCTTACGACAAGTTCCCGGCAAAGGACACGGATATCGAATACGTATCCTTGGAGACCTTGTTCAAAGAAAGCGATATCATCTCCCTTCATTGCCCCCTCACCGAGGAGACCCGGCACATGATCGGGGAAGCAAGCATCGCCACCATGAAAAAAGGCGTGGTGCTGGTGAACACCTCCCGTGGCGGGCTGGTGGATTCCAAGGCACTGCTGGAGGGCATTAAGTCCCGCAAGATCGGGGCGGCCTGCATTGACGTTTACGAGGAGGAGGCGGACATCTTCTTTGAGGATCGCTCCGGCCATATCATCGACGACGACACCCTGGCGCGGCTGATCTCCATGCCCAACGTGTTGGTGACCTCCCACCAGGCGTTCTTGACGGAGGAGGCCTTGGAGAACATCGCCGAAACCACCGTGGGAAACATCCTGGGCTTCTTTGCAAACGGCGGTCACGAAAACGAGCTGTGTTACCGTTGCGGCAACACCGATTCCTGTAAAAAGCATCGCGTTAACAGATGTTTTTAATATTTTCTTTCCGAAAGAAGGCGCATTTTCTTGAAAACTCTTAAGAAGTATCTGAACCGTTACTTCATCGACGCCATGGGTGCCATGGCCCTGGGGCTGTTCGCATCCCTGCTCATCGGCACCATTTTCGGCACGGTGTACAAGTACACGGGGCTTGAGATGCTGAACACCATTGCCACCTTTGCCAAGGGGGCTACCGGCGCGGCCATCGGCGTGGCCATCGCCCATCGGCTGGAGGCGCACCCCCTGGTGATGTTCTCCTGTGGGGCGGTGGGTGCCATGTCCAACGCCATGGGTGCCGTGATCGGCGAAAACGGCGGTGTACTCCGCTGGGCAGTGACCGCAGGGGACGGCTCCGGCGTGTTCTACGCGGCAGGGCCTGCGGGAGCATTCTTCGCGGTGATCTTCGCCTGCGAGATCGGCCGATTGGTTTCCAAAAAGACCAAGGTTGATATTTTGGTGACCCCCGTGGTGACCTTGCTGGCAGGCTTTCTGGCAAGCTGGGCGCTGTGTCCGCTGGTGTCCTACGTCATGTATTACTTAGGGGCCTTCGTGTCCTTTGCCACCACCTTCCAGCCCCTGCTCATGGGCATCGTGCTTTCCGTGGTGATGGGTGTGGTGCTGACCCTGCCTATTTCCAGCGCGGCTATCTGTGCCATGATCTTCTCCGACGCGGCCTACGAGGTAGCCCTTTCCAACGGTACGGCAGAAGGATTCCTTTTGGCAGGCGGTGCCTGCGTGGCGGGCTGTTGCGCCCAGATGGTGGGCTTTGCGGTGGTAAGCTTCCGCGAGAACCGCTGGGGCGGTATCGTTTCCCAGGGACTTGGAACCTCCATGCTCCAGATGGGCAACATCGTGAAGAAGCCTGTGATCTGGCTGGCTCCCACGCTGGCCGCCGCCGTGACGGGGCCTATCTCCACCATGATCTTCCACCTGCAATGCAAGGGCGTTGCGGCGGGTATGGGTACCTGCGGGTTGGTAGGGCCTATCGGTGTCATCGACGCCACGGCGAAGCCGGATGCCAATATGTGGATCGGTCTGGTGCTGGTATGTGTGGTATTGCCCGGGGTATTTGCCTTCCTGTTCAACGAGCTCTTCCGCAAGCTGGGCTGGATCAAGACCGGCGACATGAAGATCGGCGAATAAGCGTTACATACAAGAGAGCTTTTGAGAAAGAGCTCTCTTTTCTTTGCCGTTTCTTTACCGCTTGTAGGGGTTTTCTCCAAAGAAAAAACGCAGTCTCCGTTATGTTTTTGGCGGGTTGGCGATTTTCTTGTTTTTTTGGTCCATCTATTGACAGTTTTTTTCAAATGTGTTAAAATGAGCAGGATAAAATAATGTGAATCAAAGGAGAAAACAATGGATTTTCTGTATGAAACCATACTGGCTGTTACCTGGCAGCAGGCGGTCATGTGGCTGATCGGCTTCGTGCTGATCTTCTTGGCCATCAAGAAAGACATGGAACCCACCCTTCTGCTTCCTATGGGCTTCGGCACGCTGTTGGTAAACATTCCCGGCGTTGACGCCATTCTGGAGGAGGGCGCCATCACCACCCTTTACAACGCGGGTATTGCCAACGAGCTGTTCCCCCTGATGCTGTTCATCGGTATCGGTGCGATGATCGACTTCGGCCCGTTGCTGGCAAACCCCAAGCTGATGATCTTCGGCGCGGCCGCACAGTTCGGTATCTTCTTTACCCTGTGTCTCGCTTCCATGTTCTTCGGTGACAACGAAGCGGCTTCCATCGCCATCATCGGTGCGGCTGACGGTCCTACCGCCATCTCCGTATCCAACAAGCTGAACTGCGATCCCGGCATCCGCGGTGCCATCATGGTTGCGGCTTACTCTTACATGGCGCTGGTTCCCATTATTCAGCCTCCCGTGATCAAGCTGTTGACCACCAAGAAGGAACGTCTCATCCGCATGGACAACCAGGCAAAGCCCGTTTCCCAGACCACCAAGATCCTCTTCCCCATCGTGATCTTCATGATCTCTGCACTGGTGGCTCCTTCTGCGGCTTCTCTGGTATTCTTCCTGATGTTCGGTAACCTGATCCGCGAGTGCGGCGTGCTGAACTCCCTGTCCGACACCGCACAGAAGGTGCTGGCAAACCTGGTCACCATCTTCCTGGGCATCTCCATCTCCATCCAGATGACCGGCGATAAGTTCCTCCAGCCCACCACCCTGCTGGTTCTCGGCCTGGGTCTGTTCGCCTTCATCTTCGATACCGCAGGCGGCGTATTGCTGGCCAAGTTCCTGAACCTGTTCCTCAAAAAGAAGATCAACCCCATGATCGGTGCGGCAGGCATCTCCGCATTCCCCATGTCCGGACGTATCGTCCACAAGATGGGCCTGAAGGAAGATCCTCAGAACTTCCTGCTGATGCACTCCATCGGTGTTAACGTTTCCGGTCAGATCGCTTCCGTCGTGGCAGGCGGTATGATCTTGAGCATTTTCATGGGTTAATAAGGAGGCTTTTACGTATGAATTTCAATCCCGAAAGATTTGTGGAAATGCTGCCCAACATGGGCTTCGGTATGCTGGGGATCTTCGTGGTCATCGGTGCCATCGTGGTCTCTACCTACGTGCTGAACGCCATCTTCTCCAGAAACAAGCAGTAATCCTTATGCAAAAAAGCGGTCGCTCAAAAGAGCGGCCGCTTTTTGTTTTGAAGGAGGGGACGAGGACTTAAGAATCTTTTTCGTGAAAAAGGTTCAACCTCGCTCCTTGCGAGGTATAGAATCATCCAAAAAGCTTTTCATGCCAAATGCTATCGCATTTGGAGAGAGAACTCAGGGAAGCTCCACCGACACGACGGTAAGAATGCCTTCCCGTACGGTGAAGCGGATCTCCAATTCTGCAAAGGGGAACCCGTAGACGCGGTCAGGATCCTGCTGGTAGGCGGGGCGGGGATCCTGGGCCAGGATCTCCTTGAGGGGTGCTTGGTACTGCGCGGATACCTTGGCAAGCAGCTCCTCCGGGAACACTACCTCCAAAGCGTACTCCCGCAAGGGCTCCGCAAAGCCGCCCGAGGCCTCGGGGCGGGCATCCGCAAAGGGCAGATAGGGCTTGATATCCAGGATGGGCGTGCCGTCCATCAGGTCTGCTCCCGCCACCACCAGCTCGTGTCCCTCGATCCGCAACAGCTTCACGCAGGAAAGACCTATGGGGTTGGGACGGAAGGGAGAGCGGGTGGCGAACACTCCCATACGGGTATTCCCTCCCAGGCGGGGCGGCCGCACCGTGGGAGACCATTCCTCACGCACGGCTTCGGAGAACACCCACAAAAGCCAGATATGGGAAAAATCCTCCAGCCCCCGCAGGGCGTCCTTGACGCGGTATTCCTTTTCGAAGACAATGCGGGATTCCAGCATATCCAGAATGCCGCTTTGGCGGGGAATACCGAATTTGGTGGGAAAGGGAGTACGGATATGGGCAATGGGTTTCATTTCCATGGAAACAGCCTCACTTTTTGAAAAGCCGCACCCGAGGGTACGGCTCTTCGTTTTTTTGGGGGGATCAGTCTTTGTGTACGTGGACGTCCATCTGCTTGTAGGGAACCTGGATGCCGGTCATGTCGAAGGCCTTCTTCACGGCCTCGTTCAGCTCAAAGTTCACCGTCCAGTAATCGTCCTTCTTCGCCCAGGCGCGGATGACAAAGGCCAGACCGTCCTCGGTTCTGCCGGTATAGACCACGGCCAGGGCGGGCTCCTTCAGCACCATGGGATGTGCGGAAGCCAGGGAGACCAGTACGTCGCGGACGCGGTCGATATCGCTGTCGGCGGCAACGGTCAGGGAGACGTCCACACGGCGAAGATCCTTCTTGGAATAGTTGGTGATGGTGCTGTTCATCAAAGTGCCGTTGGGCAGGGTGACGGTCTTGTTATCGGGGGTGCAAAGCACGGTATACATGATGGAGATCTCCTCCACCGTACCGGAAACGCCCTGGGATTCCACGAAATCGTCCACCCGGAAGGGCTTGAAGATCAACAGCATCAGACCGCCTGCCAGGTTGGACAGAGAGCCCTGCATTGCCAGACCGATGGCAGCACCTGCGGTGGCCAGAACGGTGACCACGGACGCCATGGGAACGCCCATCACGCCGATGGCGGAGACCACGAGAATGGTCTTCAGGCCGATGCTCACGCAGTTGAAGAAGAAGGACGCCACGGTGCGATCCATCTTGGACGCGATCTTGCTCTTACGCAGGCGTTTTACAAAGGCTTTGGTACAGGCGAAGCCGATGACCAGGATCAGACCTGCCAGTATCAGCTTACTTCCCACGGAAACGCACAGGTCCACCAGGGAATTCAAAAAGTTTTCCATAAATTACCTCCGGATAAGTTTTTTCTTTTCCTTATATATTCTAATCTTCTTTTTTGGAGTTGTCAAGGGGAAGGAGGGGATTTTTTGTGACCAAACCATAAATTTTAGCCGCTTCTTCTTGACATTCTGCGAAATAAGAGGTATACTGTTACTGATTGATAAACTGGAGATTTTATGGATATGGGTAAGTACCGCATTCTTTGCTTCGCCAACCAAAAGGGCGGAGTGGGCAAAACCACATCGGCCGTCAACGTTGCCGCCTGTTTGGCACGGGCGGGAAAAAAGGTCCTTCTGGTGGACGCAGATCCCCAGGGCAACGCCACCAGTGGCATCGGCGTTTCCAAAAGGGAGCTGGAAAGCACGGTCTACGACGTGCTCATCGGCGAGAAGACCGTGGAAGAAACGGTGGTGGAAACCAGCGCCAAGAATCTGTTCCTGCTTCCCTCCGGCATTGACCTGGTGGGCGCGGAGCTGGAGCTGGCAGACGAGCCTCGGAGAGAATACCGTCTGAAGGACGCCTTGGAGCGGGTACGCGAGGAGTACGATTACATCATCATCGATTGTCCCCCCGCATTGGGATTGGTGACCATCAACACCCTGGTGGCCGCCGACGGCGTGATCATTCCCCTGCTGTGCGAATACTACTCCCTGGAGGGGTTGACCCAATTGAACGCCACCATCGGGCAGATCCGCAAGCGCTACAATGCCCATCTTGAGCTTTTGGGCGTGCTGTTGAACATGTACGACGGACGGTTGAATCTCACGGTCAGCGTGCTGGAGGAGATCAAGAAGTTCTTCCCCGGGAAGGTGTTCCGCACCCCCATTCCCCGCTCCGTGCGTATGAGCGAGGCTCCCAGCCACGGGCTTTCCATCGTGGATTACGAGCCCCACGGCAAGGGCGCGGCCGCCTACGCCGCCGTTACCCGGGAATTGATGACCCGTTGCGAATAATTTGGAAGAAGGATACGAATATGGCAAAAAAAGGCTTGGGCCGCGGACTTGGCGCGCTTCTTTCCGACAACCTGCCCGACCTTCCCGACGTGGAAGTGAAGGAGGACGGCCGTCTGGTACAACTGCATATTTCCGACGTGGAGCCCAACCGCAAGCAGCCCCGTAAGCATTTTGACGAGAACGCTTTGATGGAGCTGGCGGAATCCATTGGGATGCACGGCCTTCTGGAGCCCATTGCGGTACGGAAGAAGGAAAACGGATATTACGAGATCATCGCCGGGGAACGCCGCTGGCGTGCCTCCCGTATGGCAGGGCTGAACACCATTCCCGCCATCGTACGGGAGATCGGTGACGAGGAAGCCGCTTTGCTGGCTCTGATCGAAAACCTGCAAAGAGAGGATCTGAATCCCGTGGAGGAAGCCGCAGGATACAGAGATCTTATTGAACGCTATAACCTCACCCAGGAGGAGGCCGCCAAGAAGGTGGGCAAATCCCGTGCCAACGTGGCAAACCTGATGCGCCTGCTGAAGCATCCCGCAAGCGTGCTTTCCATGGTGGAAAACGGCACCCTTTCCTACGGTCACGCAAGGGCTTTGCTTCCCCTGGCAGAGCGGGTGGGAGAGAAGGAGCTTCTTTCGGTGGCCGAAAAGGTGGCGGAGGAGGATCTCTCCGTCCGTCAGACGGAGGCCTTGGTGAAGCGGATGCTTTCCGCTCCCGGCGCGGAGCCTGTACGCGAGGATCCCGTGAAGAGCCAATATCTGAAGCTTCTGGAGCGTTCCGTCAGCGAATCCGCAGGACGGAAGGCGGCCATCAAAACGGAGAAGGACGGTAGCGGCAAGCTGGTGCTTTCCTTCGCCTCCACGGAGGATCTGGAGACTCTGCTTCAGACCATTTGCGGAAAACATTTTTTGGAAGAATTGAGCGAAACGCTCTGAGGATATTTAAGGAGTAAAAACCATGATCGACATTAAATTTTTGAGAGAGAATCCGGACGTCGTCCGCGAAAACATCAAGAAGAAGTTCCAGGATGCCAAGCTCCCCTTGGTGGACGAGGTTCTGGAGCTGGACAAGCGTAACCGCGCCATCAAGGGCGAGGTAGAGGCTCTGCGTTCCGAGCGTAACAAGGGCTCCAAGTCCATTGGTATGCTCATGGGCCAGGGCAAGCGTGACGAGGCCGAGGCTTTGAAGAAACAGATCGCCGCTATGGGCGGTAAGATCGACCAGCTTTCCGCAGAGGAAAAGCAGGTGGAGGAATCCTTGCTTGCCAAGATGATGCTCATCCCCAATATCATCGATCCCTCCGTGCCCATCGGTAAGGACGACAGCGAGAACGTTGAGGTACAGAAGTACGGCGAGCCCGTGGTGCCTCCCTACGATATCCCCTACCACACCGAGATCATGGAGAAATTCAACGGTATCGACCTGGATTCCGCAGGCAGAGTTGCCGGCAACGGCTTCTACTATCTGATGGGCGACATTGCCCGTCTCCACTCCGCCGTGATCTCCTACGCGAGAGACTTTATGATCGACAGAGGGTTCACCTACTGCGTGCCCCCCTTTATGATCCGCTCCGCGGTGGTCAACGGCGTTATGAGCTTTGCGGAGATGGATGCTATGATGTACAAGATCGAGGGAGAGGATCTCTACCTCATCGGTACCTCCGAGCATTCCATGATCGGTAAGTTCATCGATCAGATCATCGACGAAAAGCAGCTTCCCATCACCCTCACCAGCTATTCTCCCTGCTTCCGCAAGGAGAAGGGCGCGCACGGTATCGAGGAAAGAGGCGTTTACCGTATCCATCAGTTCGAAAAGCAGGAAATGATCGTGGTGTGCAGCCCCGAGGAATCTCCCGTTTGGTTCGATAAGCTTTGGCAGAACACCGTGGATCTGTTCCGCTCTCTGGATATCCCCGTGAGAACGCTGGAGTGCTGCTCCGGCGACCTGGCGGATCTGAAGGTAAAGTCCGTGGACGTGGAGGCCTGGTCTCCCAGACAGAAGAAGTACTTCGAGGTGGGCTCCTGCTCCAACCTGGGAGACGCCCAGGCAAGACGCTTGAAGATGCGTGTCAGCGGCGAGAACGGCAAGTACCTCCCCCACACCCTGAACAACACCGTGGTGGCACCTCCCCGTATGCTCATCGCCTTCCTTGAAAACAACCTTCAGCCCGACGGCTCCATCCGCATTCCCGAGCCTCTCCGTCCCTACATGGGCGGCAAAGCGGAGATCCGCTGATGAATATCACCTTCGTGGTCTGGACGGTACTGACGGGAATCGGTATCGCCATCGTATACCTTTGGTATCAAAGAAAATTCGTGGGAAACTTCGTGCGGAAGCTGTTGACCATCGACGCATGCTCTCCCGAGACCGCAGTCTCCATGGAGGAGCTTCATTGTAGGATGACTCCTCCCTTGCAGTTGGCGCTGAGAGAAGAAGGCGCCCTTCAGGACGCGGTGCTGAAGACCGAGGAGGAAACGCCCCGGTATTACGTTGCGCCCGAAAAGAAGAAAATGTTGGAGGCCAAATACAAAAACGAGAACGTGGGCTTTTTCGCCGTGCTGTTGGGGATCTGTATCCTGGTGGTGGTGGGCGTGCTGTTCACCGTTCTCTACCCCGTTC
Source organism: Clostridia bacterium (assembly GCA_017516825.1). Lineage (GTDB taxonomy): Bacteria > Bacillota > Clostridia > Oscillospirales > CAG-382 > Coliplasma. The sequence continues at coordinate 63,487 of JAFXBC010000055.1, forward strand.
TTTCCGATTTCCTGGGCGGGATGTTCCCCGGGGAATAAGCAAATCGCTTTTAACCGCCCGCGATGCGGGCTACGAAAGGCTTGGTCGTATTTATGAAAAGAAGAAATCCGCTGTACGTAGCGATCTTCCTTGCCATTGTGCTGGTTTTGATCACCGTGGGAGTGGTTTTGTTGGCGGGATACTGCTACACCACCGACGACGGGATCAAGTTCATCGGGCAATCCGAAAGCGGACAGCCCACCAGCGGTACCATCAATTATCCCGACGGAAGCTCCGCCGTGCTGGATTACGTGAACAGCACTATCCGTTATGACAACGGGGACGTTTACGTGGGCCAGATCAGCGGTGTGAACCGCAACGGCAACGGCAAAATGACCTTTGCCGCCACGGGCGACGTTTACGAGGGCACCTTTATCGACGATAAGATGACCGGTGTGGGCAAGATGACCTACGCCAACGGGGACGTTTACGAGGGCGGTATGCTGGATTCCAAGAAGCACGGCGAGGGCAGGTTCCAATTCTCCAACGGCAACGTCTACGAAGGCTGGTACGTGGAGGACGCCATGACCGGCTACGGCGTGTTCACCTGGAGCTCCGGCGCCTGCTACGAGGGATATTTTGAAAACGATATCAAGCAGGGCCAGGGCAAGATGACCTTTGCCAACGGTGACGTTTACGAGGGGCAGTTCCAGAACGACCTGCGCCACGGCAACGGGCATTATACCTGGGCTGACGGCACCTATTACACCGGTACCTTTCGGAACAATCTGATGGATACCCGGGTGCTGGACGATAACGGCAATTTCGTGCTGGGCGAGGACGGTGCTTACGTCCACGGAAGCGTGGGGTATTACACCACCGTGATCTCCCCCGAGGAAAACAAGACATACCGAGGATATTTTGAAGCAGGCAAGATCGTTGCCATCTACGAGGATACGGAGGCACAGTGATCCATGAGTAACGCGAATTTTATCTTCTCTGCCTTTGCAGATGAGATCACCCCCGATTTTGACGGACAGCTTGAGGCTTTGAAGGCGCTGGGGATCCCCCTGCTGGAGCTTCGCGGCGTGGACGGCAAGAGCTTCGTTCAGTTGACGGACGAGGAAGTGGATACCGTGAAGGCCAAGCTGGATGCCGCCGGTATCGGGCTTTCCTCTCTGGGCTCCCCCATCGGTAAGATGGATGCGGACGGGGATTTTGAAGCCCATCTGGCGCTGTTTGACCGTATTATGGACATCGGGGACAAGCTGGGCTGTAAGCGGATCCGTATGTTCAGCTTCTATCCCGGCTCTCTGGACAGAGAGGCTTTTGAAAACAGAGTGTTTGAATGGATGGAGATCCTGGTTTCCAAGGCGGAATCCAGAGGCTTTATCCTTTGTCACGAAAACGAAAAGGACATCTACGGAGATTCTCCCACCAACGAGCATAAGCTGATGGCTCACTTCGGCGGCAGGCTGAAGGCGGTTCTGGATCCCGGCAACTTTGCCTTCTGTAAGATGGATCCCGCTCCCGCATACCCGTTGCTGAAGGAATACGTCGAGTATTTCCACATCAAGGATGCGGACGAGGAAGGTATCATCGTACCTCCCGGAAAGGGCGTGGCGTTGCTGGAGGAGACCATCGCGAGAATCGCAACCGATCGTGCAGGGCAGGACGTGGTTCTGACCATGGAGCCCCACCTGATGATGTTTACGGGGCTGTCCTCCCTTTCCAAACTGGACGATATCCGCCACAAGTACACCTTCGACTCTCCCTTTGAGGCATTCCGCGTGGCTTACGAAGCCGTACGCGGGATGGTGGATCGTGCTTGCGGGGCTGAATAAGGCGTTGGAGACCGCAAGGGGAAGTTTGCTTGGTTGCTTTCTTTCCGGTGCGGTCTTTTCTCTGCCTTATTTCTACGAAAAATTGTTTCCATTTGCCTTTTTGGGTCTGTTCTGCTTCTTTTGGCTGTTGAAGCTTGAAGTGTTGGAAAAGCGGAGATTCCGTGGGATCCTCTGCTTCTTCCTTGGATTCTATTTGTGCTTATGCTCCTGGTTTTTGGCCATGTATCCCCTGGCCGCCTTTGGGTTTACCCCCTTCCAGGCAGGGCTGGTGATCGGGTTTTGCTGCTTGTTCGTGCCATTGAAGATGGCGCTTCAGCATAGTTTCTTTCTGTGGCTGGGGAAGTTTTTACCTCAAAACCCCTATCTCCGCGCCATAGGCTACGGCTGTCTTTGGGTGGCGGCAGAGCTTTCCTTACATTTTGGGATCTTAGCCTTCCCTTGGGGGACGGTGGCTCTTTCCCAGACGGGATTTGCTCCGCTGATCCGGACGGTTTCCCTGTTTGGGTCGGAATGGGTGGCGCTGTTTGCCGTGACCTTCTGCGCGCTGGCGGTGGAGGCGGTGAAAAGCAAGGAGCAACGAATGGCCCTGGTGACCTCGGGAGTCTTTATCCTGCCCTTGATGGCGGGGTATTTGCTCGCTATGTTCCCCGGTTCTTCACAGCCTGCCACGATGCAAGCGGCAATTCTCCAGGGGAATATCTCCACCGACGAAAAATGGGGAGAAAACGTTTCTGGGGAGATCTTTGAGACCTACGTGACCATGACGGAGGAAGCGGCGGAAAAGGGTGCCGAGGTGATCGTTCTGCCCGAAACCGCCGTCCCCGTGAACTTCCGCGAGGGCGGGGTGATCCACGAGACCTTCGCCCGGATCACAAAAGAGCATGGCTGCACGGTGGTGATGGGGATCTTCCGACGGGTAGGTGAGGACGCCTTCAATTCTATGATCGCCATTGATAAAGAGGGGAAACTTTCCACCCTCTACGACAAGCGGCATCCCGTGCCTTTTGGGGAATATATGCCTATGGGAGACTTTTTGGAGCAGGTCTTCCCTGCCCTGGCAGGGCTGAATCCGGAAGGCGCTTTGACCCCCGGGGAAACAGATTGCTACATTGAAAACGACGATTACCGTATAGGCAGTTATATCTGCTTTGATTCCGTTTTCGGCGGGCAGGAGGGCGCGTCCGCAGGGGTGGACTTCACCGTGGTGGTCACCAACGACGGCTGGTTTGAGGAAAGCGCCGCATTGGGACAGCATCTCCGCCACGCCAAGCTCCGCGCCATTGAAAGCGGTAAGGCCTTGTTGCGGGCCGCCAACACCGGAATCTCCGCCATCGTGGACAAGGACGGCAGTCTGCTTGCCCATTCCTCTCCCATGAAGAAGGAGATCCTCTACGGAGAAATGCCTTTGTATGAAAACGGCACTCTCTACGGCATCGTGGGGGACGTGATCCCCTTATGCTGTATTCTGTACTTGGCAGCGTTGTTCGGATATGCAGGGGTTCGTTTCCTTCGTACCCGCAAAAAAGCGTAATTTCGACGGGAATCGCCTTTCCTTTACCGTTTCTTTGCCGTTTGTATGGTATAATGCTTGCAAGCGTATTTCGTACCTTGTTTTTGTACAGAGGAAAACAGCCTATGGAATTTCTTGAATTTTGGGAGCAGATGACTGCCAATCCATTGTTGTTCGTTGCGGTGGTGCTGACCCTGGGAGTGATCCTGGTCAACGGCTGGACGGATGCACCCAACGCCATTGCCACCTGCGTGGTGACCCGATGTATGTCTGCCAAGGCGGCGATTCTCATGGCGGCGGTATGCAATTTCCTCGGCGTGTTCGTCATGACCAAGATCAGCAACCGGGTTGCAGTTACCATTACCAGCATGGTGAACTTTGGCGACAATCCCGGCAAGACGGTGATCATCGTTCTGTGTGCCGCCATGCTGGCCATCGTGGCCTGGGCTACTTTAGCTTGGGTGTTCGGTATCCCCACCAGCGAAAGCCACGCTTTGATCGCAGGTCTCACCGGCGGCGCCATGGCGCTGACGGGCATGGAGGCCATCGTTTGGAGCGAATGGCTGAAGGTGGTTTACGGCATCGTGATCTCCGTTGTGTTGGGCTTTGGTCTGGCCTGGCTGATCGCCAAGCTGGTGACGATGATCTGCTACAAGGCAAACCGTCCCAAAACGGAGCCCTTCTTCAGAGGGGCGCAGATCGTGGGTGCGGCGGCTATGGCCTTTATGCACGGCGCCCAGGACGGTCAAAAATTCATGGGCATCCTTCTGCTCTGCGTGTTCACCCTCCAGGGCACGGGTGCCACGGCGGTCTCCTTTGCCATCCCTGCCTGGCTGATGATCGTTTGCTCTCTTGTGATGGGTGCAGGCACCGCCATCGGCGGTAAAAAGATCATCAAATCCGTGGGTATGGACATGGTGAAGCTGGAAAAATACCAGGGATTCTCCGCGGACATTGCTTCCGCCGTCTCTCTGGTGTTCTGCTCGGTATTCGGACTTCCCGTTTCCACCACCCACGTGAAGACCACCTCCATCATGGGTGTGGGGGCTGTGAAGCGGATCTCCGCTATCAACTTCGGCGTGGTGAAGGAAATGGTGTTGACCTGGATTCTTACCTTCCCCGGGTGCGGACTTCTGGCGTTCGTGGTCACTAAGCTGTTCCTTATGATCTTCAACTGACGGAAAGGATAGATAAACATGGCAAAAGGCGATCAATTCTATTACGAAAACTTTGCGGAATGCTCCGCACTGGCAAAAAAGGCGGCCAACTACCTGGTGGAGTGCTTTGAGAGCTACGATCCCGACTGCATCGAAACGATGATCGAGAAAATGCACTCCTTTGAGCATAGTGCCGATCTGAAGAAGCACGAGATGAACCGTGCGTTGACTAAGGCCTTCGTGACCCCCGTGGACCGTGAGGATCTGGATATGCTCAGCCATCAACTGGATACCGTTCTGGATCTGCTGGAGGAGGCATTGCAGAAGCTTTACGTTTACAACATCCGGACTATTGAGCCCGCGGCGGTGGAATACGCCAAGTACCTTGTAAAGGGCTGTGATCTGGTGTACGAGATCATGGCGGAGTTCGAGAACTTCAAAAAGTCCAAGAAGCTGCACGCTCTCATCGTTGCCTGTAACGACGTGGAGGAGGAATGCGACAAGCTTTACCTCACCACCCTCCGCGAGCTTACCAAGAACTCCACAGACGTTCTCACTACCATTTCCTGGTACAAGGTCTACGATTGCCTGGAAGCCTGTGCCGACGCCTGTGAGCACGTCAGCGAGTGTGTGGAATCCATCGTGATGAAGAATACCTGATCCCTTATAAAAGACGACAGCATAGCGCAAAGGCTATGCTGTCATTTTTCATTCTTCGGTATATTCTTCAAGGGCAAAGGAGATGAGCCATTCGTCCGTGGGCTCTGCGGAAAAGTGGTACAGAGAAGCGTACCAAACGCCATCGGAGGAAGTGCCGTACAGTCTGATCCCGGAGGGAACCTCAGAGGATTCGGTAAGTTCGGGATTCTCCATCCGAAGCCTGAAGGTCTTATCCACGGTAATGATCTGCCCCTCGGAGGTCAGCGTATAGCGAACGTTCATAAGCTCTCCGGCGCGGGTGGTGTAGTAGGTTACCGTCTTCCCGTCCGCGAGGGTCTCGGTCTTGGTAACGGTGACGGTATCCTTTTGGAAAAAATCCAAATACTCCTCTTGATATCTGCGGTCAAAACTCTCTTTCGTCTGATAGTGAAACGTTCCCGTGATCCCGTTTTCCCAAGCCAACCCAAAGGAATAGGTCTCCCCTCCCCAACAAACGTCGGTGGTTTCACCGCCTGCGGGAAGCTTCGGGACGTACAAATGATCAAAATCACAGATCTTCACAGCCCCGGTTGCATCCTTGGGGAATAATCTCACGATAACGGCTTTTTCCCAATCCTCCAGCAAGCCCTTGGTAACGGCGTCCTTGAACTCCTTCATGGTTTCGAAAGAGAGTGTGGCAACGATTACCTGCATTTCTCCGCCTATCTGATAGCAATTCGGATCGTCAAAAAGCAGGCGAAAGCCGTTTTCATCGGCAATCAGCTTGTAATCCCCGGAGTTTTCTCCGCTTGGATCATACACGGAGCTGATATCGCCGCCGATGCTGCCGTCTCCGCCGGGAGAAATCATTCGGTAGCCCGCCGTTGCTCCCGTTACCACAACACAAAAGCAGGCGGCCAGGATCCCCCATCTCACCCAAGCAATTTTTTTCTTTTTGGGGGTATAAGAAAGCACTTCCTCCAAGTAGCGATCCCCAACATCTCCCAAGGCGCGGGAAAACAATTTCGACGTCATACAAAAACCTCCCTTTCCGACAGATAGCTTCGCAATCTCTTGCGGATCCTCACAAGGCGAACGGATACGTTCTTTTCCGAAAGGCCTACCTTTTCGGCAATTTCGTTATACGGCTCGGCAAACCAATAGCGCCGCAGAAAGATCACCCTGTCCTCCCCCGAAAGGGTATCCAGAAACGCTTCAATCAGCGCAGTCAGCTCCTGCTTGGCAAGCTCTGCTTCCACGGTGGACGAGGAAGCAAGGCAATCCTCCAGCTCCTCTATGGCAAGATCGTAATGGCTGTTCCGCTTGACGGCGGTGTTGTACTCGTATCGCTTGAGAGAAACGTTTCTGACGATCCTGCAGACGAAGGAAAGTAAAGGATGAGGCTTGGCGGGTGGAATGGCATTCCACACACCCAGATAGGCGTCGTTGACACATTCCTCGGCATCTTCACGGTTGCCTAAGATATGGAAGGATACCGAACGGCAAGCCGCCCCGTATTTGCGATCCAGCTCCGCAATGGCTTGTTCCGATCGTTCAAAGAACAGTGCGATTATTTTTTCGTCGTTCATTTGCTCTGCCTCCTTTCAACCATATACTACGGTTTGGCTATCAAAAACTACAGTTTCCCTGTAAAAAACGATCCGTAACAAAAAAGGCTCTTCAAACTGCATTGAAGAGTCTTTTATCTTTTTGAAAAAATGCCCCGCCACGGCCGTGCCCCCATGAGAAGAAACCCTGCTCTGTGCAGGTGGGTGCCCTCTCCAACGCTTCAGTACTTCCAACGTCCGCCTCGCAGAAAGGCAAGGCGGGAGGCCTGCACACCACTTTGGAATATGAGCTCCCTTTCTCTCTTGTGGGTTTTTACATAGGGCGATCGGGTCATTCAACCGCACGCACCGGGCAGGATAAGTGGCGCCAAAACTATGTCACCACTATAAAGTTCAGGTTGCGCCACATCGAAAACCCCTTCGAAAAAGTCCTGCACAGCAGTTCATTTTCGAGAGGGCTTTTCACAGCCACAGGTTCATCATCTCTCGAAACAAGCTTACGCTGACCTTTTTATAGCTGGCGCAAAACTATGTCGGCACCATGTAGTTCAGGTTGCGCCACATGGAAAACCCCTTCGAAAAAGCCCTGCACAGCTGTTGAACAGCGGTGCATTTTCGAGAGGGCTTTTCACAGCCTTTGGTTCATTGTGCCTCGAAACAAAGGCTACGCGCAGCGTTTACAATAATGCGTCGCTTGCCCGAATTCACTTCGGGCAAAAAGACACCTTTATCGGTTTTTCTCCCCGCGGTTAGCGGCAGGAGAAAAATTCGCAACTTGTTGCGAACCCCGTAAGGGGCCCGCCCTGCGCGGAAGCAGGGCGAAAAACCAATGAAAAACACTTGTGTTTTTCATTGATAGCGTAGCGTATTATACGCCTTCGGAGCCTTCTTCAACGTCCAGGTCGAACTCGCCCATGAACTGATCCTCAAAGGCATCGGCAACGCGGTCAAACTCCTCGTCGTCGTCGATGGTCACCAGGATCTCCTCACCGTTTTCGTCCACTTCCACCTTCAAAACTACGTACTCATCCGCATCGTCGTTATCTGCGGGAACCAGAGCGAGGTAGATCTGCTCGTCGATCTCCAGCTCACCGATCAGGGCGAATTGGCTTTCGTTGCCGTCCTCATCCGTGAGGGTAAACAGTTCTTCGTTTTCCATATTTGCCATTATGAAATCCTCCTTCGATAGATAAAAAGCATTTTTCTGCTTGTATTATACGCCAAATCTGCTGTTCTGTCAAGTGGTTTGGCCTTTTTTCGTTCGACATATCTCGCCACAGGGCGGGAAACGGTTGACTTTTGGGATTTCTTCTGTTATACTTTTCTACGAAAATAACCCAAGGGAGGCTTTTTGCCATGGCTTTCATTCCCCGTCTTTTTCTCACTCCCGCAGAAATCGAGCATCCCCGTGCGGTGGTGACTAACGAAATGGATATCAACCACGTGAAGAACGTGCTCCGCATTCCCGTGGGGGGGAAGGTGACCCTTTGCGACGGGGCCGGGATGATCTATCCCGGGGTGATCGTTTCCTTTGGGGAGGGTTGCATGGTTCTGGAGTTGGGAGAAGGGGTTCCCGATAACAGCGAGCTTCCTTTTGCCGTGACGGTATATCAATGCTACCCCAAGGGGGAGAAGGCCGAGACCGTGGTGCAGAAGGCGGTGGAGCTGGGGGCTACGGAGATCGTCTTCGTGATGAGTGAGCGTTGCGTGGCTCGTCCCGACCATAAGTCCATGGAAAAGAAGCTGGTGAGGTTGCAGAGGATCGCGGATTCCGCGGCGGCACAGAGCGGGCGTTGCGTCCTTCCCGAGGTACGGGGACTGCTTTCCTATAAGGAGGCTTGTGCCGAGGCGGCCAAGGCGGGCTGTGCATTCCTGTGCTACGAGGGAGAAGGAACCCTGCCCCTGCGGAACATTCTTGAGGAAAAGGGCAAGCAGGACAGCTACGCCTTTGTGATCGGCCCCGAGGGCGGGATATCGCCCAAAGAGGTGGAGATCGCATTGGAGAACGGTCTTGCACCGGCGGGGCTGGGGGGACGGATCCTGCGTACCGAGACGGCGGCGCTGTTCATATTGTCGGCTATCAACGTTTTGTGTGAATAAAAGCAAAGGCGCTTTCCCAAAGAAAAGGGAAGGCGCCTGTTTGTTTAATAAGAGATCAGGTCTTCTGCCGCTACGGCGATCTGTACGGTAAGCTCTTCCCCGTCCCGCAGGAGGGTGAAGGTCACGGTGTCCCCCGCCCGTACGTCCAACATCAAATCTATCACGTGGTGCTGACGGGTGATCTCCTTGAGGGTCTCCCCTACGGTCACGTTGCGCAGAACATCTCCCGCCTGCAAAACGCCGTAGGCAATGCCCTGGGGATCCACCTCGTATACCGACACCGTCTCCTCTATGGTGATCCGCCCCGTCTCCTCCTCATACGCTGCCAAGGAATCGGAAACGGAAACGGTGATGCCCAGGATCCCTCTCTGCACGGTTTCTGCCTCGGTGCCGAAGCAATGCTCCAGGATGTTTTCCGCCACGGAGACAGCAACCGCCGAGGGGATGGCGTAGCCGATATTTTCCACGGAGGTATCGCTGACCTTAGCGTTGACGATGCCCATGAGCTCTCCTTTGTGGTTGAACAGTCCGCCTCCGCTGTTGCCGGAGTTCACCGCCGTATCAATGCGCATGACCCGGAAGGAAACGGAGGTACGTTCGTCGGCAGCCGTCATGGTGATATACTCGGAATCCACACTGACGATGCCCACGGAGGCGGAGATGCCCATATCCTCGGGGTTCCCCACGGCGATGGCGGTATCTCCGGGGCAGACTTGGTCGGAATCCGCAACGGTGACCCCCGCGGCAAGGGAGGTACGGATCAGGTCGCTGTCTTCAATGTACAACACGGCGATGTCGTAATACAGAGAGCCACCCACGTAGACGGCAGGGATCCCTTGTGCTTCCGTCTCGGAGCCGTAGAGATACACGGTGATCTCCTCGCTGATACCGTTTTCCGTATCGGAGGAGGAATCATACACCACATGGTAATTGGTGATTATAAATGCGTTCCCCAGCTCCTTATCCACCTTGTAAAGCACACCGGAGCCCGCAGAGGAATATTCCTGTTTGGCGCCCCCGCCGCCCCCGAAACCGGGATAGTAGCCGCCCCAAGGATTCTTCACGGTGGCGGTAAAATTGCAATGAATACTTACCGCACTTCGAAGCGCCTTCGCGGTGGCGAGAGAAATGTTGGAGTCCGTACCTGCGAGGGTCACGCTTCCGCCATTTCCTGCAGCGCCGTCTGCTCCGTCTTTGCCATCCTGTCCGTCGGTACCGTCTTGTCCCATGACGATGCCCAGGTTCTCCTTGCTGCCATCGGTGTAGGTCAGGATCAATTCTCCGTCGTCGTTGATGGAAGCGGAGGAGATTCCCTTGGCAACTTGAGCACAACCTGTCAGCAGGAAAGCGACCGAGAGAATAAAAGCAATCATTGCAAGTCTTCTTTTCATTTCAAAAACACCATCCTTTCACAGAAGGATTTTAAGGAGCAAACTTAAAGTACACCTTAATTTTTTTGTAAAGAAAATGTGAAAAAACGTTTCAAAAAATCATTTCCGAAAACGATAGTTTTCGACAATTCGGTTTCTTTGGAGATTATTAAGGACCTTTCTTTTTCGAAAGAAAGGTCCTTAATCGTTCTCTATTGTTCTCTTAATCCAGCTCTTTTTTGCCGGTGTAGAGCTCGTAGTATCTGCCGCCCATGGCAAGAAGCTCCTCGTGGCTGCCGCGCTCGATGATCTCACCCTGCTCCAGCACCATGATGGCGTTGGAGTTACGGACGGTGGAGAGTCGATGGGCGATGACGAAGGTGGTGCGGTCTGCCATCAAAGCATCCATACCCTTTTCGATGTGACGTTCCGTACGGGTATCCACGGAGCTGGTGGCTTCGTCCAGCACCAGGATGGGGGCTTTGGACAGGGCCGCACGGGCGATGTTCAAAAGCTGTCTCTGCCCCTGGGAAAGGTTGGCACCGTCCCCCTCGATCATGGTGTTATAGCCCTCGGAAAGGCGGGTGATGAAGCTGTGGGCATAGGCCGTCTTGGCGGCGGCGACGACCTCCTCGTCGGTGGCGTCCAGCCTGCCGTAACGGATGTTTTCCATGATGGTGCCTGTGAACAGATGGGTGTCCTGAAGCACCATGGCGATGTTCTGACGGAGAACGTCCCGCTTGATGTTCTTCAGAGGCACGCCGTCGATGGTGATCTCCCCTTCTTCAATATCGTAGAAGCGGTTGAGCAGGTTGGTGACGGTGGTCTTCCCCGCGCCGGTGGAGCCAACGAAGGCGATCTTCTGCCCCGGCTTGGCGTAAAGGG
>JAFXBC010000056.1 GCA_017516825.1 Clostridia bacterium
CAGACTCTTATGAGATCCCGCCTATCGGCGGTTTTGCTCCGAACGGCTCATCGCGGCCAATGCAGATCAAAAAAGCGTAGCATATCTTTGCCGCTATGCAAAACGGCACTGCCGTTTTGGAACCTTAGGCGCAAGAGCCTTTTCTTCTCCGCAAAACTTCGACTCGCCGCATTCGCGGCTCCCTCAGGATGACACGCTGACGTTGGAAACGCCCCCCCGTCGATGCTGCACCTCAGTTCCAAAAACGGCTTTGCCGTTTTTGACGTCGGCGAAACGATACCACGCATACATCAAAAGCTTTGCGCCCCACGCTTCGCGCTGCAGATGTCGGCGAAACGATACCACGCATACATCAAAAGCTTTGCGCCGACTTGAGTTTAGAACCCAAGGTAACAAAATGACGCCGCAGAGGCGGCATTTTGCATAGCGACACAGCCTTGGTTTGCTTTTCGTTTTAGTAGTGGTCGCCAAAGCATGGTACCAAAGCCACAAAACGGCAAAGCCGTTTTGCATAGCGACATCACATCGGATTGCTTTTTGACATAGTGATGGTCGCGTTTGACATAATCTGGTGGATAATGCGGTTGCAACCAAAAGTTTTCCACATTATCCACCGAGTTATCCACCGAAAACAAGTGTTTTTTTCGGTTTTCCACCGTGGAAAGCTTGAAAACGCAAAAAGTTTTCCACACTGTCCACCAAGTTATCCACAGAGGGGTCGGATTATGTCATCCAAATTATCGAAAAGAAAGCGGTGAATTACCGCCCAAAAAAGTCGTTTTTTGTGACGATCGGGTTCTCGGAAGATTACAAAAAAGCACCTCACTGACGTCCGACAGTGAGGTGTATTTTTCATACCCGTTTGGTGGCGTAGGCGTTGAGAGAAAGGTCTCCCCGCACCCCTGCCATATATTCGTAATAGCCCTGGGCGGCGATCATGGCCGCGTTGTCTCCGCAGAGCTTCAAGGGCGGGAGATACAGCTTCCTGCCGTATTTCTCCGCCAGGTCCTTGCAAGCCTTCCGCAGGTGGGAGTTGGCCGCAACACCGCCGGAAAGCACCACGTTCAATGCGGGATCGCTGTTCTGCAACAGCATTTCCAGCCGTCCCGTCACCGTCTTCACCACCGCCTTGGTAAAGGAGGCGGCGATATCCGCGCGGAAGGTGTCGTCCATGACCCTGCCCCGCTGTTGCTCCGTGTGGACCGTGTTGATCACGGAGGTCTTCAGCCCGGAGAAGGAGAAATCGTAGGGCGCCCCGTCCACGCTTCCTTCGTGGAAGCGGAAGGCCTCGCTGTTGCCGATGGAGGCCAGCTTGTCCATGGCCGCGCCGCCGGGATAAGGCAGACCCAGCACACGGGCGCATTTATCGAAGGCTTCTCCTGCCGCGTCGTCACGGGTGGTACCCACGAAGCGGTAGTCGGTATAATCCTCGGCGATCATCAATTCCGTATTGCCCCCGGACACGCAAAGCGCCACAAAGGGGGGCTTCAGCTCCGGCTCCACCAGATACACCGCCGCGATATGCCCCCGCAGATGATGCACGGGCACCAGGGGCTTCCCCGAGGAGTAGGCCAGTCCCTTAGCGAAGGACAAGCCTGTGAGCAATGCACCGATGAGGCCGGGCGCGTTGGTCACAGCGATGGCGTCGATGTCATCCATGGTGACCCCTGCGGCGGAAAGAGCCTCCTCCGTCACCCCGTGGATGGCTTCCGTATGGGCGCGGGAGGCGATCTCCGGCACCACGCCGCCGTAAAGGGCATGGATATCCGTCTGGGTGGCGACGATATTGGAGCGTAAGATCCTGCCGTCCTCCACCACCGCCGCCGCGGTTTCATCGCAGGAGGACTCGATCCCTAAAATCAACATATTACGACCATTCCTTTTTCATCAAAAGAGCGTCTTCCCCGCCGTAGAAGCTTTTTCGTCTGCCTACCACGGCAAAGCCGTTCTTTTCGTATACTCTTTGTGCGGTGAGATTGCTTTCCGCAACCTCCAAAAACAACGCCTCCAGGCCTTCCGCGCAGGCGAACAACGCCTCCAGCAAAGCACGGGCATACCCTTTTCCCCGATAAGCGGGCAAAACCGCCAGGTTCAGGATCTCCCCGTCGTACAAGGACAGAGAAGCACTTAAAATACCCACGGGAGCTCCCTCCTCAAAGGCCATGAGGTACACCGTCTCGGGGGAACGGGTTTTGATCTGCTCCTCCGTCCAGGCGGTGGACAGGCAGGCCCTCTCGATCTCCGCCGCAAGGGCGCACTCTCCCTCTGCGGGAGGACGGATCTCAATGGTTTTCAAGTCTGATCTCCAGGGCGGGATAAGCCTCCCCGAAGCCCTCTGCGCCGGGCTCTACCGTCCAGGGCAGGTCGGCATTCTTGTACACTCTGCCTTCCCCGTCGCACAAAAGGTAGGTTCCGTAGTCCTCGTGGGTGCCGCCGATGCGGTGAATGGCGATGCCGTCACCTTCAAACAGCAGATCTCCCACTTCCTTGGCGTAAATTCCTTCCGCCGGGTAGAATTCCGCGTCGTTTACCGTGTCGTAAAAGCCCTTCTCCCCAAACACGTAGAGGGGAACGGGGTCGGAGATCTCCACAGAGGAGGTATCCGCTTGGGAAGACCCATCGGAAACGTAGTAATATTTCCCGTTGCACCCCGCCAAAAGCATAGTGCAAAGGCACAAAAGCAATACAAGCTTTTTCATAGTCATGACCAATCCTGTCGCGGCCCGAAATGCGGGCGGTTGCTATGTTTGGAAAAGGAGCCCTTTTTGCGGCTTCTTATTCCTCGCCGCCGATCACCCACGCGGCGATGACGGAGGGAGCTTCCACCGTTTTATCGGTGGCAAAATCGTGGAGATAGCACTTCCCGAAGGCGTCGGTGAAGAACCAGATGGAATAATACAGCCCGGGATACTTCACGCTGAGCAGACGGAACTCATAGGAATCGTTCTGCTCCCGATCGGAAAGGGAGACCGCAAGGCTTTCGCCGTTGACCAAGGCGTCGGTGATCATCCGCACCTTGTCGGTATCCTGGGAGGGGTTCTTCCCTCTCAACTCCTCGGCCAAGTACTCATCGTCGGCGTACAGCTGACCCAAACGCTGGGGAGCGGTACCGTCGGCATACAGCCAGGCCGCCACGGCGTCAAAGCTGCCCACGGTGACATCCGGCTCCGCCTTGTTGCGGTAAACGTAGCTACTGCCGCTTTCCCGATCGTAGTCGCACAGGAACCCGGAAGGCTCCTGGAAAGGGATCTGATAGTATTCCACCCCGCCTGCCTCGCAGTAGACCTCGCCGATATCCACCGGCTTCACGGACAAAATGCTGCAGGCAACGTATTCGATATCCGTATCCTCGTCCACAAAGCCGAACTCCGCTTCCAGCTGGGAGCCGCTGTGGACGGCGTCACATCCGCAAAGGCAGAACAGCAGACACAACGCCAGGCAAAGCAATCTCTTCATGTAAAAACCTCTCAATATCCCATCTGCCCCAGGCTGTCGTCGTTGGTGACCCAATCCTCCACGTTGTAGACGGTGAAGTCCTCCTCGTTTTCGCGGACGATGACCCGCCGGATGCCTGCGTTGATCACCAACCGCTTGCACATCTGACAGCTTGTGGTGCCGGAAACCAGGTCTCCGGTGGCAGGATCCACACAGCAAAGGTACAGATCTGCCCCCAGCATATTCTCACGGGAGGCGGAAATGATGGCGTTTGCCTCCGCGTGGACGGAACGGCAAAGCTCGTAGCGTTCCCCGCGGGGGATCTTCAAACGGTCACGGAGGCAATCGCCCATGTCACAGCAGTTCTGTCTGCCTCTGGGGGCGCCGTTATACCCGGTGGAAACGATCACGTCGTTACGCACGATGATGGCGCCGAAATGCTTCCGCAGGCAGGTGCCGCGGGTGGTGACCGTCTGGGCAATGTCCAGGTAATAGTTGATCTTACTTTTCCGTTCCATAGGGGGATCCCCTTCCGTTTTAACGTTTTCCCCGGGAAAGATTCCACAGGCGGTTTCATTATACCCCATATCCGGTCAAAAAGCAAGAGCTTTTTCGTTTTTTGAAGAACCCCTTCGCGGGTTTTTACAATTTTGACACAGAATCAAGCCTCTTTCTCTAAAGCACGCTTTCCCCAAAGGCGGAAGGCGAAGGTGGCCCCCAGGGGAAACAAAAACAGCCCCCAGAAGCCCAACAGCCGCAAACCGATATACATGGAGGCCAGGGAGGCCAGAGGGGGCAGGCCGATATACTTCCCCACCACCTTGGGCTCTATCACCTGGCGCACCACGGTGATGACGGCGTAGACGATCAAAAGCCCCACCCCGTGGTAGACGTCCCCGACGATCAGGGAGAACACCGCCCAGGGGATCAGCACCGTTCCCGTCCCCAGCACGGGAAGGATGTCAATGAGGGCGATCACCGCCGCCAAAAGGAAGGCGTAGCGATATCCCAGGATCAAAAGAGCGGCGAACAGCTCGAAAAAGGTGACCAACAGCAAAAAGCCGTAGGCCCGCAGGAAGTTCCCCGCCGTTTGGGCAAGGACGGACTTCCCCTTCCGCAGGGAGGCCTGCCAGGCTTCCGGCAACACCCGAAGCATCCCGCCGTTGATCTTTTTGAAATCGATGGCGAAGTAATAGGCGGCGATGAGTACCACCAGAACGGAAAGCAGAAACCCCGGCAGGAAGGCCGCAAGGGAGGTCAGGAAGGGCAGAACGGAGCCGGAAAGCCGCTCCGCCGCGCTCCCCAAAAAGGCCAGGAGACGGCCGTCCAGGTCGGACAGGAAGGCGGCCAGCTCCTCCTTGGCCTTGGGGAAGGGCAGGTATTGCCCCAGGCGATCCGCCAGCTCTCCGCGGAAGCCCTCGTCCTCCCGCAGACGGGTCATAAAGTCCCCCAAGGCCGACGCCAGAGTGGAAAGCTCTCCCAGCAGGCGGCGGAACAACAGCCCGCAAAGGAACAACAGCAAAGCCACGATGCCGCACACCGCCATCAGCACCGTCACCTTGCGGGAGATCCCCGCGTGCTTTTCCATGGCGCGGCAAAGGGGCTGGAGGCAAAAGGCGATGAGGTACGCCAGCAAGAAAGGCAGTACCGCCCCGAACAAATAGCGGAAAAACAAAAAGACCCCCGCGGCGATGAACGCTCCCCAAAGGGCAAAATGAAGAAGTTTACGGGTGGATTCCTGGGAAAACAAAAAATCTCCTCCGTTTTTTCGAAAAAACACTTGACAAATGGATTTTCTTGTGGTATAGTATTGCTTGCAAATGGACCTGGCCGCTTAGTCAAACGGTTAAGACGTCGCCCTCTCACGGCGAAGATAGGAGTTCGATTCTCCTAGTGGTCACCAAACCCGTGTAACCTCGGTTGCACGGGTTTTTCTTTCCACCTAACAGAGTATACGCAGAATTTCCAAAAATAAATCTGAAAAATAAGCAAAAAGCAGTTGACAAGCGGGAAAATCTGTGTTATAATACCCCCGTTGCGAACGAGTGACACAAGTTTATATGGACAGATGGCCGAGTTGGTCTAAGGCGCACGACTGGAAATCGTGTAACGGTTAACCCCGTTCTAGGGTTCGAATCCCTATCTGTCCGCCAAAAGATCCAAGCCTTTCGGCTTGGATCTTTTTATTCCGTCAAAAAGAACCTCCCGTTTGGAAGGTTCTTTGTTCTTTTATGAATTTCTGCAATCCACCAGGGAGACGGTCTTCACACCGGGGAGGGCCTTCACGGCGGCGGCAAGGCGTTGCTGTGCGGCGCTCATGCTGATCTCGTAGATCA
This sequence comes from Clostridia bacterium, assembly GCA_017516825.1. Taxonomy (GTDB): domain Bacteria; phylum Bacillota; class Clostridia; order Oscillospirales; family CAG-382; genus Coliplasma. Next base: position 5,772 of record JAFXBC010000056.1, read on the forward strand.
CCTCGGTGTAGCGGTCGTTTTGCACCATAGAGGACAGCTTGCGGCGTACGTGGTTCTCATTCAGCAGCTTTTCCACCAGCTCTGCGGTATCCCCTGCCTCCGTTCTCACCACCAGCAGGTAAGGACGGGCACTCTTGCGGGTGAGCAGGCAAGCCACCACGGTGACGAAGCCGATGAACAGACAGCCTACCAGGGTGATCATGTAAAAGCCGGCACCTGCGGTGATGCCCGCCGCCACGGCCCAGAACATAAAGGCGGTGTCGGAGGCCTCCTTGATGGCGGTACGGAAACGGATGATGGACAACGCACCCACCATACCCAAGGACAACGCCAGGTTGGAGGTGATGGTGAGAACGATCATGGCGGAAATGGCGGTCACCAGAAGCAGGGTGATCTCATACCCCCGATTGGCGGCGATGCCCCGCATGGTCATACGGTAGATAAACAGGATGAACAATGCGGCAAGCAGAGCGGCAAGCAGGCCTGCCACCACCTTCCCCATGGTCACGTCGGTATTGAATCCTTCCAGGATGCTGTTTTTGAACATATCCGCAAAACTCATAATTACGGTCCTTCCTTTACTTTAGCGTACTTTATCGCCAGGCCTCTCGGCAGATGGCATATTTGGAAACGGAAAGCTGTTTGGAGCAGCAAGCGCTGATCTTTCGGACGAACTGGGGGAGGTATTCCCCGTATTTCACTTCCATAATGACCCGGTCCCTTGGCATGGCGGGGATCCCGGGATGCTCCTCGTCGAACAGGAGGGTATAATCCGGGGGCAGAGCCTCCACGTTGGTGTCAAAGGTGAGACGGGTATCCGTCCCGGGGTACACGAAAGCATCTCGCCGATACCGCACGATCACCGCAGGGTTCAGCCCCTTGGCCCGCATTTCCAGCCCCATCACCGCTTGCCTGCCGGAAAGCTGTGCCAGGTCTCGCCCGGGCTCGCAAAGGGCGGGGATCTCCTCCTCCGTCAAACGGACGGTGTGCTTTTCCGTCATGATCCCCCGCTTCACCTTTCGCTCCAAACGGATGAAGGAAGCGTCGGAATTGTAGGTGCGTACACGGTACTTGGTATGCACCCGAACGCCGTCCAGCTTTTCGTCCAGGGCGCTGTCGTAGCGGTCGTCGTAATACAGGGAGGCGATGAGGTAGCCGTCCTCCCCTGCGTGGGGGTCGATCTCCATGGCGGCTTCCGCCCTGGCGCGGAGACGTAGATACTCGGCGTAGCCGATGATGAATTTTTCTTCGTGACGGGTGGCCATAGGGCACCTCCCTTCGGTGTCACTTATGCGTTCAGATCAAAGCCGTAGGCTTCCATCTGTGCGTCGGAAAGCTTGAACCAATTCTGCAGATCCTCCACTACGTAGCCCTCTCTCGCTTCGTAGAAGTCCCGCAGATACCCTACCGCCCACTTCCAGGTGGAGTAGGAAAGATCCCATTTTTCGCAATCCCGCTCCTTATCGGGGAGGATCGCGGCGTAATATCTGTCGATGGCGGCATTCACCCGTTCGTAGTTCCAAACGTTTTCGATCTGCCAGGCGAAACGGCGCAAGAACTTATCCTTAAAGTCGGGATTTTTCAAAAGACCGTTGATCAGCTCGGTGGAGAACCAGTCGTTGGTACCCGTTCCCTTGGGGTTCAGATGCTCCGCCACGGTATCGTTCTTCACGTAAAAGGAGGATTGATCCACGTCGTACATCAGCCAGGTCCATTTGCCGTCCCCCGCCTTGAAAAAGCGGATATTGCCGTTGTCCAGGTTGCCGATGTAGATCTGCATCACGATATAGTCGATATACTGATCGATATCCATTTGGGATTCCACGTAGGCGTAGGACTCGGGATCGGAAAGATCGTGCTTCTTCACGTAGGAAAGGAACTCCTTGTACTCCTTGGTGGAGCCGTGGGAGACGTCCAGGATCACGTCCTCGGGAGCAACGTTGTAATTCCCCGCAATGAAGTTCTCGTTGATCTTTTCGCGGATATAGTAGATCCCCCAGAACTCCCCGTTGAGATACAGGATCACGGGGCGGTTCTTCTGGCTGGGCATATACATAGCGGTGGAAGCCAATTCGGCAAGCAGAGGGTCACGCATTCTGGCGCCGTCGAAATCCTGCCCCGCGTTGCGGAACAGAAAGGCCTCGTAAACCTCCAACCCCTCCTCCCCGAACAAGGGGTAGTTCAATTGATTTTCCCCGTACACCCCGCGAAAAAAGCAGGAAAAGGACTTCATAGGCAGAGCGCGGGAATACGCGCCGAAGATGCGGATGCCGCAGGGGGAGGTGAAGCCCGTGCCGTCCTCTTCATACAGAGAGACGGTGGCTTCCTTTTCCCATTTCTTCCAGAAGTTTGCTCCCGTATAAGGGAACTTGGAGCTGGCACCCGGGCCTTCCACGTAGATCCCCTCGTAATAGTCCCAAAGGTTATCCGGCTCGGTGACCAGAGAGGCCACGGGCAGGGAGTGATTTTCGTTGATGATATAGGTGAGATCCAGAACCTTGCTTTCCGTCTTCCCCGGGGCAACCGAGATGGCGCGGATCACCGTGGTCTCGGTGAGAAGGATGGGGCCGGTATATCGGGTGGCGTTCACCGTAGGTGCGGTGCAATCGGTGGTGTAGTAGATCTCTCCTTCCCCTTCCAGCACCACGGAAAGGGAGCTGACGTCGTTGTAGACCCCCTGGGCGGTCACCGCAGAGGGGGTGTCCGTGGTCAAGGCGGGCCCGCCGTTGGAGGCGTTGGGAGTCACGGAGGCCAGTAGGGCAAACTCCAATGCGCCCTCCGCTCTGCCGTAAGAAAGGTTGGTGCCCAAGGGCGGGATCAGGACGTGATCTGCGACCATCCCCTCCTTGGAAAGATACAGGCAATCCCCCGAAGAGGAAAGGCCGAAGGGAACCACGGGGAAGCCCTTACGCAGGTTCTCCGTGTCCTTGCTCAAAAAGATCACGTAATACTCCCCGGGCTGTACCGTTTCCGCAGGCAGCTTGCCCAGGTTCAGCTCGTCGGGATCGTCGGTGAGATACCAGCCGTCAAGGCTGATGGGCTGATCCGTGGGGTTGTAGATCTCCACCCAATCGCAGGTGGTGCCGTAAGCACCGGGCAGGCTCTCCGTATTGGAGGCCACCACCTCGGAGATCCAAAGGGTGTTCCCCAAATTCGCCTGCAGGTAGGAAATTCTTCCCGCCTCGGTGTTGGGATACCCCAAAGAGACCTTGCCCACGCGGTAGGCACTGCCGTCGGGATCCTCCTCCCGCAGGAGGGACTTGCCGTCCTCGGGACGGATCACGTCCACGGATTCCCCGTAGCGATGGTCGGGGCAGGTGATCCGCAAAGTCTCTCCCTGGGACAGGGCGAAATTGGCGTGCCAACCCTCTCCCTTGCCGTCGCATACCAGAAGAATGCAATCCCCCGGTGCAAGGATGGCCTCGGGCAGCGGATATTTGTAGGGATCCTCCCCGTCGGAGAGGTAATAGCCCTTGGTGTTGATGGTCTCAAAGCCGTTGTTGTAAAGCTCTACCACGTCCACGAAGACCCCCTGGTAGGGTACTTCACAGCCGGAAAGCAGGATCTCGGAGATCACCAGCGGATTGTTCAGATCGAATCGGCTTTCCGCGAAAGCGGTCTCTCCTGCCTCCGTATTGGGGTAGCCCAGGGAGACGGGATGCTCTCCGAAAACGCCGTCCACCAGAGACAGAGAGGTGTCCTCCGGTGCTTCCCCCGCCGAAGCGGTGGTATATTTCCCGGCAGAGGAGGTGAGACACAGGGTCTCGTCGGCGGCAATGGAAAAGCTTGCGTGGATCTCCCCGTTCTCAAAGACCCCCTTGCCGTCGCAATAGACCAGCAAATAGCCCCCTGCGGGGAGGGTCACGGCGGGCAGGGCTTAGCGGGTGCGGTTTTCCATATTGTCCGTGAGGTAATACCCGGAAAGGTATACGTCCTCCTCGGAACGGTTATACAGCTCGATCACGTCGGGGAAGGTGCCGCTCTTGTCCGGCAGGGCGTAGCGGTTGGAAAGCAACAGCTCGTTGATCACCACCGCGGGATCCTCGTCGGGCAGGCCCTGGGTCATCAGCAGATACCCCTCTTCGGTGTTGGGGTAGCCGGGCGTGGCGCGGTCGGTGATGGCGTAGCCCGTTTCCTGCCATTCCATCACCTGGTTTTCTCCCATGGGAGAAACGGTGACCTGGGCGGCAACGGAGCCGTCCCGATTATACAGGAACAAGGTCTCTCCTCCTGCGGAGGAAATAGAGAAGCCTGTGAGATCTTTGTCGATAAACAGCACCAAATAGGTGCCCGCCTTGAAGGGGGTGTCCCCCAAGGGCGCGGAGGTGTTGCCTCCGTCGGACAGGGTGAAGCCGTGGAGGTTGCAATCCTCCCCGTTGTTATACAGCTCGATATAGTCGCTGTGCTTTCCTTTGGAGTCCTCGATGATGTCCGTATTCTTGGCGCAGATCTCGGTGATCAGCAGATCCACCACCTCCGGCTCCACGCCGGGCTCCGTAGAAGACGCGGCACGGTCGATGGCCATCCCCACCGCCACGGCGGCAAGCAACGCCACCAGCAAAAGCAGGGTGATCAGCAATTCATTCTTTTTCAAATTTGCGTCTCCTTTGCATGAAAGCTTTCTTTCTGTTTTCCTTCGTTTCGCTTATTATAACACGCTTTTTCCGGGATTGCAAGGAATTTTCCCACGGAAGATGTAAACAATTCAAAAACCCTGCCGATTTCCCGGGAAACAGGCAGGGTTTTGCAGGTTAATTGTACTGGATGGCAACGGAATATTGGGACAATACGCTTCTCTGCACAACGCAGATCACGTAAGACTCTCCTGCCTTCACCTCGGAAACGGATGCGCCGTCTCCTCTGTAACAGTAGGTGTCGTAGTCCAACAGCTCGCCGTTTGCGTTGTAGATGTAGATGTCCAGAGAGCCCTCCTCCATACCCAGGGAGTAGACCTCCAGGTTGCAGTCTGCGGTGGCGGTCCAGTTGTAGCTGTTGACCTGGCCCACGAACTCAAAGCTGTCGGTGACGATCAGCTTGCCCTGTACGTCCACAGTGGGCTTTTCGGTGTACATATGCACCTCGTAGGGGGTAGCGTCGTCGTAGTAGCCAACGCGGATGGTATAGGTCTCGCCCACCACCAGGTTTTCCGCCGTCACTCTGTCGCCGTTGCTGAAGTAGTTGGTGGAGCAAACGCTCTCCTCCAGACGGTTCAGGACCTCGAAGCGCATATCCACGTTGTTGTCCTTGGCACCCGCGCAAACGAAGGTGTAGTTGGAGGACTGCGCCACGAAGGTATAAAGGTTGGTCTGCTTGTTGTATTCCAGGCTATCCTTGATCACGTTGTAGGCGGAAACGTCCACGGTAGCCTTGGGCTTGCCGATGGTCAGCTCAACGGTGGAAAGCTTGTTCTGATACTTGAAGGCGATGGTGTAGGTCTCCCCTGCGGTGAGGTAACCGGAAACGCTGCGGCCGTTGGAAAGGTAGTTGGATTCCGCAACGGTCTCGCCCAGACGGTTGTAAATATAGAGCTGGGAATAGGTGCCGCTCATCATGTTGCCCACGGTGAAGGTGTGGTCACCGGTGTTGACAGGGGTGTAGGTGAAGCCGAACACCTGATCCACGAACTCAAAGCTGCCGCTCCATACGGAATACTCGGAAAGATCCAGAACGGCGGTCTGACAGCCTGCATTCAGCTGGTAGGTGATGCCGGTGCCTCTGTACTGCTGAACCTCCAAGGTGTATTCCACCCCTGCCTCCAGGGTCACGGTCAAGCCTTCCTCGTTGGTGCAGTAGGTATTGCGGGCCACCTCCTCGCCCAGGTGGTTCTTCACGTACAGGCGAAGCACGTTGCCGCTGTAAAGCTCGGAGATCCAAACGCGGTAAACGCCGGCGTTGGCGGGAGTCATGGTATAGGTCACGATACCGCCCTCATCCACGGTTCCGGTGGTAACGATGATCTCTGCGGCGTCAGCCACGGCGGTTTTCTTTTCCTCGGTAGCGGCTACGTACTCCACCTTGGTGTAGCCTTCCATGGTGACGGACTGGGTCTCGCCGTCGGATTCCCCGCATCTTTCGCAGACACCTGCGAAATAGTCGTGACCGTAAGCCTCACGCTCCTTGTAGGAGTTGTAGTCGCATCTGCCGCACTCGGAGTAGGCATACCAGCCGATCTCGGTGCAGGTGGGCTCCTGGGCCTCATGCTCGATCCACTCGTGGCCCAGGGCGCTCAGATACTCGGATTTCAGAACGCTTTTGCAGGATTTGCAGATGGATCTCTTCTCGCCGCTTTCCTCGCAGGTGGGCTCGTCAATGATCACGGTCTCTGCCTTCTTATGCTTACAGGAGGGCTCACGCTTGCCGCAAACACTGCATTCCCCGCGGCCGTAGAATTCGTGGCCGGTGGCTACCCAGACCATTACCTCCTCCTTGCCGCAAAGCTCGCACTCGCGGGACTTCTTGCCGTCCTTCTCGCAGGTACGGGTTCTTTCTACCTGCCACTGGGTGAACTGATGCTCACAGTTCTCACCCCCGGGGTTCAGGGACTCTTCCTTGCTTGATTCTTCCTTGCTGTCGTTCTTGTCGGTCTCGGCTTCCTCGCCGCCGCAAGCCACCAGGCTCAACGCCATGACAGCGCAAAGGAAAAACAGCAACGCTTTCTTCCAAATTGCCATATGATATCCTCTCTTTCGACGGGATCCGCCCGCCTCATTTTATTCCGTGGAATTATAGCACAAAAAATCCCCCCTCGTCAAGGCAAAAAAGGGTGTTTTTCAAAGGTTCTTGACAACTTTTGTTTCCTTATGATATACTAAAAGAAAAAAGGAAACTCTTTATGGCATACTGTCGCAACTGCCGCGCCCAATTGAAAACGGCGCAGGTCTGTCCCGTCTGCGGGACACAGCGGATCCCTACCCAAAAAGGCCTCCTTCGCCGCAAGCAGCTCCCTCTCCCCGACGTCAAAAACGGAGCGGAAGCCCTGCGTGCGGGCCTGCGGGAGGGAAGCACTCTCTTGCTGTTGATCGCAGGGGTGTCTTTGCTGGACTCGGCGGTCTCCTTGGCGGGAAATCTGCATCTCGTTCCCCAAGGAAATATCATGGCAATCATATCCGCCGTCAGCGGGGTGATTTCCCTTTTGTTGCCTGCGGGGATGCTCCTTTTGTGGAGAGAAAAAGATCATAAAGGTACGGCTTCGCCGCGGGGCATCTATATGATCATGGGACATCAGCTTTGGGGAATGGTGTATTCTGCCGCACTCCTGCTGTACGCATTCGGTCGCCCCATGGGAAACGACGGAGAAAGCGTAGCAAAGACGATATGGTATCTTTTGACGTCGGGTTTTTGGGGCACGATCATCCCGGGCATCCTGATCCTTTTGTTCGCCCTACTGGTCCTCGGCGCCGTGTTCGGCGTTGCCATTCTTTGGGAATGGTACGGCTTCCGCCTCTGCCGGAAGGCCCTTCTGTTGGCAAGGGAAAACAAACGGTTCCGCATTTCCCGCCTTTACGAGGTAGGGTTCTTGATCATAGGGGCGTTTTCCTTCATCATGGCTTTCGCGGGAGATCAAAGCCTTTTGCAAGGCCTTGGCAGTTGTGCAGGCGGTGCAAGTATGCTCTTGCAATACGCCTTGCTGATCAAGATCAAAAAACATATCTGAAACAAAAACGGACAGCCTTAAAAAGCCGTCCGTTCTCTTTTTACTCTTTGACGATCAAGCCGTCGTCGCGGATGGAGATCCCCTTGGAATAGGATTCCACGTGATCCAGGATGGTGCGCCCCTTGGAGGTGCCCAGCTCGTAGCTGGTCTTGCACCCGGATTGCTTGGCGGGCAGGAAGTAGAAGGTCTCTTTCCCGTCGGCGGCAAGCTCAAAGCGCATCAGCCCCGTTTCGATGTTGAAGTTATCGAACCAGAAGTTCCCCAAGTTGTAGAACACCGCCTTGCCGTCGATAAACTCGATACCCTGCAAGCGGTGGGCGTGGGCGCCCACGATGAGATCCGCTCCCGCCTCCAAGTACAGAGGCGCGGTCTCCTCCTGCACCTTCTCCAGCTCGTTGGAGCCTTCTCTGCCCCAATGCACCAGTAGGATCACGTAATCGCTCTCCTCCTTGGCCCGGGCGATCACCTCCAAAAGCCTTGCGGTGTCGTAGCAACGGAACACACCGGGAGAATCCTCCGTGGCCTCGGGGGTGAGGATATACTTTTCCGCACGGGTGGCGGAGATGAAGGCGATCTTTCTGCCGTCCACCAGGTAATACATGGGGCTTTGGGCTTCCTCGGCGTTCCGCCCCGCCCCCGCGTAGTCCACCCCGTATTCCCGCAGGGTGTCCAGGGTGTCGTGGAAGGCGTCCTCCCCGTAGTCAAACACGTGGTTGTTGGCCAGGGTGACCAAGTCTACCCCCAGACGGTGATACAGCGCGGTATGCTTGGGGTCCGCACGGAAGGTGAAGGCCTTGCCTGCCATGGCCTTGCCCCGGGAGGAAATGGAAAACTCGTTGTTCAGCACGGCGATATCTGCGTTCTGCATCTCGGCAAACCATTCCGGAGCGATACAATCCTCCAGATCGTAACCCTTCCCCGCCATGTATTTCATTACCTCGTAGTTATCCGCAAAGCAGATATCCCCGCCGAAGGTCATCACCGTGGTCTTGTTCTCCCCGGGCTTCCCCATGCTCAGCAAGCGCACGAAGGGAGAGGTCTCGTGGTCGCCTCTGTAAAGAGTCTCCCACACGTTGAGGGTATTCCCCGTCAGCTCCCGCCAGAGGCTGTCGTCGTAGCCGTGCTCCAGGATCACCGCCGCCATTTGATCGGCCAAAACAGCACCTATCTGCTGTTCCACGAACAGGCCGAAGCCGTAGATGGCCTCCTCCCATTCCGGCACAGGGAACATGGTGGCAAGAGCCTCCCAAAGACGGGGCGGAAGCTCCTCGGTGGAATCAAACCCCTCCGGGAGAGAGATCTCCACGGGCATGGAATCCTCCTCCGAGGATGAGAAAGCGGAAGATTCTGCAAGAGGAACACTGCTTTCCTCGGGGGAAAGGGAGACGTTCCCGGGAGAGGAGGTCTCCGTATACCCTGCGGAGGCGCACCCCGCAAGGCAGGTCAACAGGGCCAGCAAGCCCCATAAAAATCTTTTTTTCATAACGAACCTCAGTTTATTTGGGGTCCTTGGGCACTCGCAGGGCTCTGGTGGCGTTGAGAACCGCCAGCACCAGTACGCCTACGTCCGCGAAGGCGGCCAGGCCCATGTGGTTGTGTCCCTGCTCCATGTGTCCGTGGGCGGCAAAGGCTGTGGCGATCTCGAAAATGAGAACCCCTACCTTCACCGTCAAAGAGAAGATCACGTTCTGCCAGACGATCCGCTTGGTCTTCTTGGCACAGCGGATGGCGGTGGCAACCCCCAAGGGCTTGTCATCCATCAGCACCACGTCTGCCGCTTCGATGGCGGCGTCGGAGCCCAAGGCTCCCATGGCGATGCCCACGTCCGCGCGGGACAAAACGGGGGCGTCGTTGATGCCGTCTCCCACGAAGGCCAAAGCGCTTCCCTTAGGCTTTTCCGCCAGCAGGGCTTCCACCTTCTCCACCTTCTCGGCGGGAAGCAGACCGCAATGGACCTCGTCCACCTGCAAGCGGGCGGCAACCTCCTTGCCCACGCTTTCACGGTCCCCTGTCAGGATCACCGTTTTGCGGGGCTTCAGGGCGCGGATGGTACGTTCCGCATCCGGCTTCACCTGGTCGTTGATCTCCACGTGGCCTGCGTAACAGCCGTTCACGCCAACGTGAACCACCGTCCCCAAATGATGATGGTGACATTCCGTAACGGCAACGCCGAATTCCTCCATCAGAGCGCGGTTGCCCACCAGAACGTCCAGCCCGTCGATATCGGCGTGGACGCCCTTCCCGGGAAGCTCCTTCACGGAGAATACCTTGGTACGGTCGATCTCCTTCTTGTAGGCCTGGGCCAGGGAGCGGGAAATGGGGTGGTCGGAATAACATTCCGCCGCCGCGGCAAGGTACGACAGCTCCTCCTCGGTCATGGAGTCGGGATGGATCACCGTCACGGTAAAGGTACCGCTGGTGAGGGTGCCTGTTTTGTCAAACACCACCGTCTCCACACGGGCAAGCTCCTCGATATGGTTGGCTCCCTTGATGAGGATGCCCCGCTTGGCCGCCCCGCCGATGCCTCCGAAGAAGGTCAAGGGCACGGAGATCACCAAGGCGCAGGGGCAGGAGACTACCAGACAGGTCAGTGCCAGCATCACCCATTTGTATACGTCCTCCCCGAAGAATACGGGAGGCACGGCACCCAACAGCAAAGCGATGATCACCACCGCAGGGGTGTAATATTTGGCAAAGCGGGTGATGAAGTTTTCGCTTTTTGCCTTGGCAAAGGAAGCGTTTTCCACCAGCTCCAAGATCTTGGCCACGGTGGATTCCCCGTAGGGCTTGGTGGTACGGCATTTCACCATACCGCTCATATTCACGCATCCGGAGACCATCTCGTCTCCCTCCGCCAGATCCCTGGGCATGGCCTCCCCCGTAAGGGTGGCGGTGTCCACGTTGGTCTTTCCGGAAAGGATCACGCAATCCAAGGGTACCTTTTCCCCGGGCTTGATCACGATGATCTCACCCGGCTCTACCTCCTCGGGAGATACCTGCAAAAGCGCTCCGTCGCGCTCTACGTTGGCGTAGTCGGGACGGATGTCCATCAAGGCGGTGACGGAACGACGGCTCTTGCCCACGGCAATGCCCTGCAAAAGCTCACCCACCTGGTAGAGGAGCATGACCTCCCCCGCCTCGGCGTAAGCCCCCGCGAAGAAAGCGCCCACGGTGGCGATACACATGAGAAAGTTCTCGTCGAAGATCCGCCCGTGGAAGATGTTCAGAACCGCCTTCCGCAGTACGTCGTACCCTGCGATCAGGTAGGGAACGGAAAACAGCGGCAGAGTGACGTAAAGGGGCCAATCGTGGAAATGCCATAGCTCTCCCATAGGGGTATGCCCGATGAGGAACAAGGGCAGAAAGATCACGCCGGCAACGAGAATGCGGTAGAATAATTTACGTTGTTTTCTTGTCAAATGCTTCATTTTACGATGATACGGCAATCCGGCTCCACCTTGCGGCAGATCTTCACGGCTTCTTTCAGAATTTCATCAAAGCGGGCGTCCTCCGCATCCAGCACGAACTTCTGGGCGATGTAGCTGACGGTGACGCTGTTCACACCCTCCAGCTTGCGGATGGCTTCCTCCATTTTTGCGGCGCAATGGGCGCAATCCAGGTCTTCCATCACAAAGGTCTTTTTCATAAACGCATTCCTTCTTTCTTTTATTTAGCAGACGTGTCCCATTGACTGACGAACACGAATTCTTCATAGAAAATTTGGATCTCTGGGGCTTCCGCCTCAAGGGATTCCTCCGAAACGTCCTCCTCGGGATCCTCCGTCTCCTCGGATAGGTCTTCTTCCAAGGAGGCTTCCTTTTCCGCCTCCAGGGATTCGTCGATCTCCTCTCCCCGCTTTTGCAGGTAGCGGAGGTATTCCTCCTCGCTGATATAGGGAATGGCCACGCGGTATTCCCCGGAGGACATGGCCGCCAGAAGCTCCTCGTCCAGGCAATAGGTCAAGGTCATCCCCGGCTCCAGGTGGGCGTACATCCCGCCGTACTTCACGGAGATCACCGCGCTGTCCTCCCGCACGAAGCGGATCTCGCACACGTCCAGCCACTCCCCGTTCTCCAGGAACTGAAGCATGGCGCAGGACTCCTTGCTTTCGTCGATGAGGATATCCATCCCCAGCATATTCCGCACCGTAAAGGTCACGCTGCTGGTGAATTCCTCTCCCGAGGTGTCGATGGAGACCTCCACCTCCTGCCCCTGCCGCCAAAGCACGCTGCCTGCGGCAAAGCAGATCCCGCCAAAGGCCAGAAAACAGATCACGATGAGCAAAAACGCCCCCGCTTTGTTGCCGCCGCTTTTTTCTATCGGCTGTTCACCCAAGAGTCCTCACCTCCCAAACATAGTTTTTCAGGCTATTATACACCTTTTTTCGGGATTTGTAAAGAGCAAATCCGCCTACTTTTTCATAGAATGGTATTGATAATACGGAATCACCCTTCCGTTTACCCCAACCAACAAGGAGGATCTCCCAATGATCGATAGAAACAATCAGCAGTCCTGCCAGCAAAACAATGCTTCCCCCTGCGGCAAGAGCGGTATTTGCGGAGGCAAGGAGCAGACCTGCTGTGTCAGCGTAAACAAGATCTTCGATTCCGCCAAGGACAAAGACTGCTTGGAGGATCTGCGCGTCCATCTTTGCGACAACGCCCAGGAGGTTGTGGATCACGCCACCGCCGTGCGGTGTACCGACGTGGAGGTGCTTTACACAGGCATCTCGTTGGACAGCGTGCCCTTCAACTGCGGCTTTTACCAGGTGACCGTGCGGTATTTCTTCGGCGTGACGTTGGAATGCTGTGTTTGCGGCGGCAGAAGCCAGTTCGTGAAAGGGCTTTGCGCCTTTGACAAGAAAATGATCCTGTACGGCGGGGAAAAGAACGTCTCCGTCTTCACCTCCGATCCCGACGGCAACGATTTCTGTGCAGATCCCTGCAAGCTCCGTTGCAACGAGCATTCCACCCTGCCCTCCGTGACCCTGGAGGTGGCCCCGCCCATCTGCCTGGACGTGAAGGTGAAGGAACGCTGTGTACCCTTCGGCCATTGCTGTATGAGCTGTGACAGCATTCCCCAGCGGATCCGCTCCCGCTTTGACGGAGAGTTTATGGACGGCATCGGCTCCGTAAACGTTTACGTCAGCATCGGGCTGTTTACCGTCATCCGCATGGAGCGACAGGTACAGCTCACCCTGCCCTCCAGCAGGTTCTGCCTCCCCGAACGGGACAGCACCCCCGCCCAGGACGGCGCGGATCCCTGCAGTGTGTTCAGCAAGATGAACTTCCCTCTGGGCGAGTTCTTCCCCTACGCCGACGGCGACTGCAAGTGCAGGTAATCGCTCCGCTCTCACCCCCGAACACACGGTTCGGGGGTGGATTTCCACGGCGCTTCCCCGCGCCGTGAGCCCCTTCGGGGTTCGCGCAGGAAGGCGCGAATTTTTCTCTCGTCCTGCGTTTCTCGCAGAACGCCCTTCCGGGACGAGAAAAACCAAGATCGGTGTCTTTTGCCCGAAGTGAATTCGGGCAGCGACGCAATTTGATTGTATGCCGACGGCGACTGCAAGTGCAGGTAATCGCTCCGCTCTCACCCCCGAACACACGGTTCGGGGGTGAGATTGCTGACAAACCCCATACCCAAAGAATCCCTTAGCAAATTGCACAAACATGCTATTTGCTGCAAAACCAATGGGTGGAACATGGGCTCCCTCCGGGAGGGAGCTGTCAGCCGCATGGCTGACTGAGGGAGCCAGCGGGAGATAGAGCAACCATTTTCGATGAAAAAGTTGCTTTGGGTGCTCGCGGGCTCCTACCACCACCTGCGGTGGTCCCCCTCCCTCCCGGAGGGAGGCTGGAGCAACCTCGTCTTTGTATATTTTGCTAAATGCGACACAAAGATGCCACTTTGTCATCAGCCTGACCCCCGAACACACGGTTCGGGGGTCAGGCTATTTCCACATATCCGACGCCTTGCTATTCGGGGCGCCGAAGGGCGACGCCCCCTACGGAGACGAAACGAAGAAACCCATAACAAGAGCTTTCTTTTCTCGCAAGAAGAACGGTGCCATTATTTTATTTGCTTTGCAGTTTGCGTGAAGCGAACCGCGAGGTCAATCTGCGGCGGGCGCGTATTCGTAGGGGGCGACGCCCTTCGGCGCCCCGCAAAAAGCCTTCGCTCACGTTGAGCATATTGCGGCTCGTAATACTCCCTGTGCATTTTATCCCTTCCCCTCTTGCTTTTTCTTCCCGTTTGTGGTATGCTGTAATCACCAAAGAGTAAGGAGAATTTCAATGAGCACATGGAATTTTTTCACCTCTAAAGAGCTGAAGCCCGCGGGCTGGCTGAAGAGACAGCTGGAGATCCAGGCGGAGGGCCTTTGCGGCAACCTGGATAAGGTCTGGCGGGACGTGCGGGACAGCGCGTGGATCGGCGGAAACGCAGACGGCTGGGAGCGGGTTCCCTATTGGCTGGACGGCTTCATCCCCATGGCCTATCTGCTGGAAAACGAAGATATGATCGCCCGGGCGAAGAAATATATGGACGCCATCATGGCCTCCCAATGCGAGGACGGCTGGATCTGCCCCTGCGACGTGGAAAAGCGCCCCAAGTACGACACCTGGACGGTGCTTCTCATCGCCAAGGTACTGGTGGTGTATTACGATTGCTCCGGGGATGAACGGGTACCCGACGTGATCTACCGCACCATGAAGAACTTCTACGACCTCCTTTCCGCAGGGACCATCAAGCTCTTCGACTGGGGCAAATACCGCTGGTTTGAGGGCTTCATCGCCTTGAGCTTCCTGTGGGAACGCCACGGCGAGGATTGGATCAAAAAGCTGGCACGGATTTTGAAGGATCAGGGCATGGATTACCACACCGCAGAGCATCTGTGGAAAACGCCCTTGAACAAGTGGACCTTCGATACCCACATCGTCAACCTGGCCATGATGCTGAAATACGAGGCCGTCTCCCACGAACTGCTGGGAGAAGAATACACCGATGACGTACGGAATCTGCTGGGGATCCTGGAACAATACAACAGCATGCCCGCAGGCACCATTGCGGGAGACGAATGTCTGGCAGGCCTTTCCCCCATTCACGGGGCGGAGCTTTGCTCCGTGGTGGAATTGATGTACGCTTACGAGCTGTTGTACGCCCACACCGGGGACAGAGAATGGGCAGAGCGGCTGGAGTTCTTGGCCTTCAACGCCCTCCCCGCCGCCAACAGCGACGATATGTGGACCCACCAGTACGACCAGATGTCCAACCAGATCGCCTGCATCCGCTTCCCGGGGAAGACCCTCTTCCGCACCAACGGGTCGGAGGCTCATCTCTTTGGCTTAGAGCCGGAATTCGGCTGCTGCACCGCCAACTTCGGCCAGGGTTGGCCCAAGTTCATCCTCTCCGCCTTCCTTCATAAGGACGGCGTGGTGGAAAGCACCCTGCCCGTGCCCTGCAAGCTTACCACCCCCGATCATACCATCACCGTGGAGACGGAATATCCCTTCCGCAACCGCATGGTATACACTTTGGAGGCAAAGAAAGCCTTCACCTTCCGTATCCGCATCCCCTCCTTTGCAAAGAATCTCACCGTGGACGGCAAGCCCGCAGAGGGAGATCAGAGCTTTGCTCTTTCCGCCGGGGAGACCCGGGTGATCACCCTGGCCTTTGAGACGGAGGTGGAGTGGATGGCCCGTCCCTACGATCTGTACGCCGTGAAGAAGGGCTCCCTCCTCTTTGCCCTGCCCATTCCCTACGAGACCAATATGCGGGAATACGAGCGAAACGGCGTGGAGCGGAAGTTCCCCTACTGCGACTACGAGTATATCCCCAAGGGAGAGTGGAGCTTCGGCTACACCGCCGTGGAAAAAGAAACGGCTTTCAAGGGGGTTTCCGAAATCCCCTTCTCCTCCAAGGAGCCTCCCGTGACCCTGCAGGCCACCGTCACTCCCATTGCATGGGGCTTTGAAGACGGCTACGACACCGTCTGCGCCAAGGTGCCGGAATCCCGCACCCCCGTGGGAGAAGCAAGAACGGTCACCCTCTACCCCTACGGCTGTGCCAAGCTCCGTATGACCGAGCTTCCCATGGTAAAATAAAAGCAAGCTTCCCCGGGAAGCCAAAGAAACTCCGCAAAAGTCGCGTATACCGCGACCTTTGCGGAGTATTTTCGTTTCTAAAGAGCAACTGCTATTTCATTTATATTTAACCGCACTCCCGTACTTATCCGTTGACTCGATTTTCACGAGCAAAACGCAAGGGTCCCCGTCATCCTGAGGGAGCCCGAAGGGCGAGTCGAAGTATCCGCAGTCGAGGCGTAGCCGAGTGGCGGAAACCGCCGTAGGCGGGATCTACTGCAAGTCTGATCTACCCTTACGCGGGTAAAGTTGCATTTTCTTTGGCAAGAAAAGGTACATCAAACTCTTAGTAGATCCTCCCTCATCGCAGAGCGATTCGGGACTCTCACTCGGACTCGCGTCACTCGTTCGAGTTCGACGCGCGCGGAGATATACTACAGTGCCAAACAATCGGTACTATGGTTCCGCGCTTGCTCAGAATGACGTCATGTGGCCATTGTGTTCTCATTTTTGTTTTTCTTGCAACCTGTCAAGTTATCATTGCTATATTCCACGTTGTTGCATGGAAGGCGCGTTTGGTGTATACTAAAGAGCGAACCGATCTCCCTTTGCTGCGACAGAACTCCATACCCCGCAAAAAAGCCTTCCCCAAAGCGGAGAAGGCTTTTCGTATTGCTTTTTACCCTACGTTTACGGTCACTTCGCAAGGAGCGGAATAGCCCAGGTTTGCGGAAATGGCGTAGGAGAAGACAAGATGCGTGGCGAAAAAATTTCGTTTTTTTGCAGGAGCTTTTGCATCCGAACCACTTTTAATATTATTGATAACTCCTATCACAGCTTTTATCTAACCTGATCACTTTGGTTACAAACGGCTAGCATTGCCTGTTCGGCAGAGGAACTTTTTACCAGATAGTACTGACCATCATAATAGCACAGAAAAGTGTTTTCGTCTATGGATAAAGCATCCGTAGTTTGCATCTTCGCAAGCAATGCGAGGGGAATCTCGCTAGGTTCAATAGGAATAATATTCGATATCATTCTACATTTTGTACACCTATATCCTGTTGAAAAGCTATGCCAGGTATGTGCTTTTTGGCGGCTCTGAAAGCATTGCCCGCAAGTAGCTGTATGCACAGAGTAGTTCTGCTGAATGATCGAAAATGTGTCTTTTGCGTGAGCTAATGAGCACATATATCCACATTCTGTGCATCTGGCAACATGTTCATCATTATCCTTGGGCATATATGCAAACACGTGTTTTCGATAATACTTTACATAATCTGCTTGGCCCGACGATGCCGACGCAAAAGAGGTATATGGACATCTATAGCCATTATGCTCGTATAATGCTCCTGCACCCCATTTTGAAACGACAGTAACAAGATCAGAATCTCCACACAAGTTATTCGATACTCCTTCGGATACCGCGACAACAATTCCAGAATGCAGGTTCACATCATCAAATGGATCCGCAGTGCCCTTATTATCATAGTAGCATATAATATCTCCTTCTTGCGGTGTGGATACTTGCCCATAAGCTCCCGCCAAATAAAATCCTTTTGGATCATCAATCCAATATCTATTAGTTGCTGTATCCTGGCTATACCACGCATAAGAATGACAATTGTAATAAGCCGTTGCTGTAGACAACCATGTGGCGCCATAGCCTAAGCCCAATTGTTGTAATTCATTGAGATTTTGGGGAGAGTAGTCTTCTTGCACCTCATATGCCAAAACATCAACGCTTGACGAAATCGTGTCAAGATAAGTTACTCTAGCAGAAATTCCCGGCATTCCAACAACAGGCCATATCGTTAATTCTTGCCCTTCTTCCAGCTCATCTTCTATGGTTTGCGTTGCAAGAACAGTATTGGGCAACAAAACGCAGAGCACAACCAAGAACGTAAGGAATAAACATTTTCTTCTTCGCATCATCATTATCATCTCCTCAATCAGGCAGAAAGGGTTCGAAAAGGGAAACGTCCACCGGACGGGTGGATCGATAGTTCATGCCGGAAAATCCCACGCATACGTAACCGTTGCGATACACGAAAATATGTAAGCTATCCTCTTGCTCCGTATTAATGATGTAGAAAACATTTTCATCATTCCACGGGTCGGTCATTTCCTCGCAAGCATCAAAGGACAGGTCGCAAGATCTCAGCAGATCCGCAAACGCCTCCATTTCGGCTCGATCAAACTGCGGCAGAGCTGCCTCCGAAGACACGTGAGAATTAGAAGAAAAGAGATACTTAAAGAAACCTGCATCCAGCGTTTCGATAGGCTTACTCTGATCCACGATCAAGGCGGCCCATGCTTCCTCAAACACCGTATACGTTTTCGCGGAATCGGTTTCCTTAGCTTCGCAACCTGCCAACAAAAACACGGCGATCAAAAGCAAATTGCAAACGAATCGTTTTGGTTTCATCCTTATGATCCTTTCTTTCATAGTCCAAATTTCGCAGGCGATGGAAAAAGATTTTGCAAGCAAAGGCATGCTTGAAAAAGATTCCTGTTTTCGTAAACCCTGTTTTGTATAGGATAACACAGTCACAGGGCAAAAATCAAGTCTTCGAATGCCAATTATACGCGTGTTTTTTTGTCTATATTTCACAACGTTACAGCGCCCCTTCTCCACACCCCCGCAAAAAAGCCTTCCCCAAAGCGGAGAAGGCTTTTCGTATTGCTTTTTACCCTACGTTTACGGTCACTTCGCAAGGAGCGGAATAGCCCAGGTTTGCGGAAATGGCGTAGGAGAAGGTATCCGTGCCGGTGAAGCCCTCGTCGGGGTAGTACACGAAGGTACCGTCGGCATTGATGGTCACCGTACCGTGCTGGGGAGAAACGGACACGCGGTAGCGGATATTGATCTCCCCTTCGGGAGCAAGGGTTGCCACCAGGGGCGCGTCTGCCGAAGCATCAAAGCTCATGGTTTCACGGGTGTCGGGAGCGTACTTCAGAGTCTCCTTGATAAACTGATAGGTGTAATCGTAGATCAAGCGGACCTTGGTATCCGCAGAGCGAGCCGCCGCACCGAAGACGTTGGTGCCCTGGTAATACATATGGAGTGCATCCTCCATGTAGCCCTCGGTGATGCCGTACTTCAGATAGCCCATGTACTTCTGATAGAACACGTCGTTGTGGAGTGCCGCGTCGTCGATCTCCATTTCGGTACACATACCGAAGCGGCGCATCATAGCGGCGGCCTCGAGAAGACGGTTCTCCAGAACGGAGCCGTTGAAGGCGTAGTTGGGCTGGTAGCAAGCCACGTCGAAGCCGAAGGAGGCCCAACGGGAATAGCCTGCCGCGGTGAAGTAGGGGATCCAGAAGAACTGCTCGCCGCGAGCGTGAACGCGGTCCGCAACCCCACGTACCAGGGTGTACATATTGGGATCGTCGTAGGTGGAAACAGCCTCGCTGTACCAGTAGAAGCCGCCGAACTGCAGGTTGTCGTAGCCTGCCTCGTTGTAGCGGTTGAAGAACTCGGTCATGTACCAATCGATGGCCTTGAGGCTGTCCTCCAGCTTGGAGAAGTCCTCGGAGGTGCCGTCTCCGTCCACGTCGCCGAAGTTGGTCTGCTTGCAGTTGGGGATGTACATGGCCACGTAGAAGTTATACTTCTTGTTCAGACCCAAAGCGTCGTTTACCTGGGCGGCAACGGTGTTCAGGGCATCCAGATTCTCGCCCTTGGTGAACAGGTCGTTCAGATACCAGGTCCAGTCCCCCATGGTGGTTCTTTCGTGACCTGCGTTGCCGCTGGGCATCTTACCGGTGAGCAGATACAGGAAGCCGTCGAACATGGTGTCCTTGATATTGCCGTTTTCATCCAGGTAAGCCACGTAGGGCAGGGTGCTTTCCACGGTGTTGTTGTAGCCCTGGCCGTGGTACATGAGGACGATGTCCCCCGCACCGTTGAGCAGATTTTCGTCCTCATCCTGGTAGCCGTTTGGCACCAGACGAACGCTCTTAAGACCGCTGTCTGCCAGCTTCACGGCGTTGCCGCTGACCTTCTTGGTACCGATCAGCTCCATCTCGTCGGAGGCGGACCAAGCCTTTACGGCAAAGGAAACTGCCATAAAGCGTGCCACGTAGGGCTTTTCGAAGGTGACCTCAAAGGGAACGGTGCAATAGTCGGTATCCACCGCGGTGTTGAACTCCTTCACCTCGTACCAGTTATCCCCGTCCTCGGAAAGGTAGATCACGATGTAGTCGGGCAAGCGTACGGCCCATTCGGTATAGTTTAAGAAGCTGAGCTTGGCGCCCCGCACCTCGGACAGGTGGCCCAGGTCGAAGATCACGTCCCGGCTACCGCCGTTGGAGAACTTGAAGAACATACCGTTGTGGATGTTGGTCTGTCCCTTATCGGTGTAGATACCGTCGGTCAACAGCTTGGAGGTAACGGGAGTATTGTTGTTGATCATATCCGCGGTAACGGAATCGCAGGACATGATCTGGGGATAAAGACCTGCCAACAGGTTCTTTTCCACGTCGTAATCGGATTCGGAGGCATCCCAGTAGGAATTATCGGAAGCATCCAATACCACCTCGGGGTAGAGGATCAGTCCCTTTTCCTTCTCGCCGTAGGCGTAGATGCCGCACTCCTCAACCAGGAAGTGAGAACCACCGGAGCTTGCGAAGGTGAAGCGGACGTAACGTCCCTTCACGGCGGTGTCCAGGCAGAGACGGTATTCCACGTGCTGCTGGGTGGTGTCGGAGGGGCCGTACACTCTGCCGATCTCGGTGAAGGTCTTGTTGTCCTCGGAGACCTCAAGGGTCAGCAGAACGGGGGCAAGAACGCCCACCTTGGGGTTGGTGAACACGGAAGCGGAGAATTCCGCCAGGTCGGAACGGACGGCTCTCAGATCGATGGTGACGGAAACGTCCTTATCCGCGGCAAAGCCTACCCAGGTGCCGCCCTCGAAATAGTGAGATTCCACGCCGTCGGTGAGCATGGTGCCGCTGTCCTTATAGTCGGACAGAGCGCCCACGGAGGTCTTGTAGGAACGGTTTGCGGAGATCAGATTGCAATATAGACTGCGGTCGATGGCGTTCCCGCGAACGGAAGCCAGCAGGTTCTGTCTCTCAATGGCGGTGGTGGTATCCGCCTCGTAGCGGTCCTTCAGCAGGGCCAGGTATTCCTCGTCCATGTCCTCCCCTTCCACGTCAGCACAGACCTGTACCTCGTCTAAGAAGACCCAGGCAGAGCCGGGAGAAACGCGGAACTGTACGTAACGGACGGGAACGTAGGCCTTGCTCTCGTACACGGCCACCTGGGTGGTACCCAGCTCCGCGCCGGAGGGCTTGGTCATCTTGGACAGACGCTCCCAATTCTCGCCGTCCTCGGAAATATACACGTGGAGGGTGCTGGGAGCGGCGATGCCCGCTTCGTTTACGTTCAGATAGCTGACTTCAAAGCGGTAGATCTTCTCGTAGACCTCACCCAGGTCCAGAGAAATGGCCAGCACACCGCCGCCGGTGGCGTAGCCGGAGAACTTCTCGTCCCCGTAGCCCGCCTCGGTAGCAGGGCCGAACTGACCGTCGGTAAGCTCCTTGCCGTAGGAGTCGGCGTAGGCGGAATCCGCCTCCTTGCTGACGGTATATGCCGCGCCGGTGCTGATCACCGTGCAGTATGCGGGCTCGATGGGAGGTACTTCAGGCTCGGAGGATTCTTCCTTCCCGGAGGATTCCAAAGCGGATTCCTCTATGGAGCTTTCCCCGAGGGAGGACTCCCCCGCGGAGCTGACGTCCACGGCATCCTCGCAAGCGGTGAGGCAAAGGGATGCCAGGGTGATCACTGCCAGAAGCAATGCAAACAATCTTTTCATGGGTTTCGTTCCTTTCTTTTATAAATGGAAGGACGGAAAGCTTACTTGTTGTTAACGATGTTCCAGGTATCGGAAGCGATGACCAGTTCCTCGTTGGTGGGGATGACCAGAACCTTCACGCGGCTGTCGTCTGCGCTGATCACCAGAGGATCCTTGGCGTTGTTCTTCTCCTCGTCCAGCTTGATGCCCAGGAATTCCAGATCCTTCATGGCCATAGCGCGCATGGTGGAATCGTTCTCGCCGATGCCTGCGGTGAAGACCACGCAGTCCAGACCGTTCATGGCTGCGGCGTAACCGCCCACGTACTTCTTGATCTGGTAAGCCAGGATATCCAGAGCAAGCTGTGCTCTTTCGTTGCCGTTTTCTGCGGCGTTTCTCACGTCACGCAGGTCGGAGGACACCCCGGAAACACCTAAGAAGCCGCACTGCTTGTTCATCCAGTCGCCCATCTTCTCCACGGGGATGTTCTCCTTTTCCATGAGGAAGGGAACCACGGCGGGGTCGATAGCGCCGCAACGGGAGCCCATGATCACGCCTTCCAGAGGAGTGAAGCCCATGGAGGTATCTACGCACTTGCCTGCGTTGACGGCAGAGATGGAGGAGCCGTTACCCAAGTGGCAGGTAACGATCTTTGCGTTGGGGTTGCCCAGGATCTCCAGCGCCTTGCCGGAAACGTAGCGGTGAGAGGTGCCGTGGAAGCCGTAGCGGCGAACGGCGTGCTTCTCATACAGATCGTAGGGGATGGGGTACATAAAGGCCTTCTGAGGCATGGTCTGGTGGAAGGAGGTATCCATCACCAGAACCTGGGGAACTTCGGGCATGACCTCCAGACAGCCCTCGATGCCCTGAAGGTGTGCCTTGGTGTGCAGGGGTGCCAGGTCGATACACTTGCGGAGGTCGGCAAGCACCTTGCCGTCGGGGCCGTCGATGAGACAGCTCTCGATGAGCCAGGGGCCGCCGTGCACGATGCGGTGGCCGACAGCGGAGATCTCGGACATATCGGAGATACAGCCGGTCTCTGCATCGGTGAGGTACTTGATAACGGTGCCAACCGCTACGGAGTGGTTGGGCATATCGATCTCGATCTTCTTGATGGAAACGTTCTTGGAAGGAACCTGATGGGTATACAGGCCGTCGGTACCGATACGCTCGCAAAGGCCCTTTGCGATCATTTCGGAGGTCTCCATGTCAAACAACTGATACTTGAGGGAAGAGCTCCCTGCGTTTACTACGAGTACGAACATAATTTTTTCTCTCCTTGACTTTTTTCAGTATTCCTATTATAATACTTCCAAGAGGAAATTGCAAGAGGTTTTTTGGAAATGGCACAAACAAAACGGGTCTGCGGGTTGATCTGTGAGTACAACCCCTTTCATTTCGGCCATGAATACCAACTGAAAAAATTAAAAGAGCAGTTTGCCGTAGTGGTGTGCATTCTGGGAGGCAACCTTTCCCAGCGGGGAGAGGTGGCGGTTTCCGATCGCTACCTCCGCGCCAAGGCCGCCATGGAAAACGGGGCGGATCTGGTGGTGGAGTTTCCCGCCCCCTGGTGCTGTGCCTCCGCCAGAGAATTTGCAGGGGGCGGGGTGTTTTTGGCCAAGGCTTTGGGCGTGGATTGCCTTGCCTTTTCCGCAGAAAGCGACCCTGCCCTGCTTCACGCCGCCGCAAAAGAACGAGTCTTTGCAGAAACGGCCATCCGTGAGCTGATGAAGACAGAGGGCAATCTGTCCTACCCCGCCGCCGCGGAACGGGTGCTGGGGAAGACCCTGGCAGGGAAGCCCAACGACATTCTGGGGATCGAATACATTTCCGCCGCAGAGGACTTCCCCGTCTATATTCTGCAACGGGAGCCCTCCTTCCCGTCCTCCACCGCCATCCGCGGGAGCGGGAAGCCCCTGGAACAGCTCCCCCCATCCTCCGCTTCCGTTTTTGCAAAGGATCCCTCCTTCCCCCGCACCACCTGCGAGGCGGGAAAATACCTGCTGTCCGTATTGCGGAATAACCCGCCGAAAGCCGCCTACGGGGTGACGGAGGAGCTGTTTGCCCGCATGACGGAGACAGCGTGGAAGCATACCGATTTTACATCCTTCGTTTCTGCCTGCGTAAACAAAATGTACACCGCCGCCAGAGTCCGCAGAGCCGCCTGGGCGTTGGCCTTCGGCTTCCCCGCAGATCTTGCGGAGCGCACCCCGCCTTACACCCTGTTGTTGGGAGCTTCTGCGGCGGGACGAGAATTTTTGCGTGCCACCGCCAAGACCCGCACCCTGCCCCTGCTTTCCCGTCCCGGGGAGGCTTTGCAATATGAGGAAGGCAGGCTGAATGCAAAGATCAACGGGGTACTGCAGATCTTCTACGGCGGGAAGAACGACGTGGAAAACACCCCCTGTCTGTTGGGAGGAAACCCATGACCTTACTGGAGCATTTGAAGCAATACACCCAAACCACCCTGCCCATGCATATGCCCGGGGGGAAGCGCCGCTTTGCCTCCGAATTGCCCTATAAATGGGACGTGACGGAGGTGGAGGGCACCGACGACCTTCACGATCCCCACGGCATCCTGTCAGAAATGCAAAGCCGCGCCGCTTCTCTCTGGGGAGCGGAGCAGTCCTTCGTTCTGGTAAACGGCAGTACGGGAGGCATCCTCTCCGCCGTCCGTGCCACGGGGGACGGGGCGGTTCTGATGGGCAGGAACTGCCATAAATCCGTGTACAACGCCGTTTCTCTCTGCCGCAGGGAGGCCTTTTATCTGTTGCCCGTCGAGGGAGAGATCCTGCCTGCCCACGTGGAAAAAGCGTTGACGGACAACAAAAGCATCACCACGTTGGTGATCACCTCCCCCACCTACGAAGGCGTCGTCAGCGATGTCAAGTCTATTTCCGAAATTTGCCGCGCCCGGGGAGTCACTCTGATCGTGGACGAGGCCCACGGGGCCCATTTGGGCTTTGCCTTTGGAGAAAGTGCCGTCACATTGGGGGCGGACATCGTGATCCAAAGCCTTCACAAGACCCTCCCCGCTTTGACGCAGACGGCAATCTTGCATTGCAAAAAGGCGTTTGCCCCTGCCATCGCAAGGGAAAACGCCGTGTTTGAAAGCTCCAGCCCTTCCTATATTCTGATGGCCTCTGCCGACGAATGCTTTGCCTTCCTGGCAAGTGAAGCGGGCAAGAAGGCTATGGAGGACTACAAAAACAACCTCTTAGCAGTGCGCGAAAAGTTGAAAACGAATTTAAAGCATTTCCGCCTGCTGGAAACGCCCCGCTACGATATTGGAAAATTGGTGATCCTCACCCGGGGCACCGACAGGACGGGAAAAGACCTGGCGGACGCCCTGCGGCGGGACTACAAGATCGAAACGGAGATGGCGCTCCCCCATTCCCTCACCGCCATGACCTCGGTGTGCGATACAGAAAAAGAACTGAACGCCTTTGCAGATGCGATCTTGACTCTGGACAAGCAGGCAAGCTTGACAGCCTCCTGCTCCCTGCCACCCCCTTCCCTGCCAAAAAAGGTCTGCGAGCCCTTTGCACTGCGAGGGAAAGAAGGAGCGCCCTGCCCTATGGAAAATGCCATCGGAAAGGTCTCTCTTTCCTACCTGTGGGCGTATCCCCCGGGGATCCCTTTGCTGGTGCCGGGAGAACGGGTGGACGACACTGCCGTGGAAATCGCCGCCGCATACCAAAGAGCGGGTATCCCTTTGCATTTTATCGGCACAAAAGGGGAAGCATCCTGCTTAGAAATTCTGTAAAAGCCCTTGACAAACGGGAAAAACCTCGTTATAATGGGAATATCAAAATGCAAAAGGAGCGAAATACCATGAAGAGAATTCAGACGGTTGAGACCAGAGATTTGGAAAAGAGCGCACAGCACGGCGGTTGCGGCGAATGCCAGACCTCCTGCCAGTCCGCTTGCAAGACCTCCTGCGGCGTTGCCAACCAGCAGTGCGAAAACGCAGCAAAGGAAGAGAAGTAATTCTGATTTCAAAAAAGCCGCGGTTTTCCGCGGCTTTTACTTTGTGGGAGATATAGGATATGATACATCAGTACAAGCTTAACGGCTACAACATCGTGCTGGACGTGTTCTCCGGCTCCGTTCACGTGGTGGACGAGGTGGCTTACGACATCATCGCCATGTACGAGAATACGGATCACGACACCATCGTGAAGGAGATCCTGGCCAAATACGGCGACAGAGAGGACGTCACCGAGGGAGAGATCCGGGAGGTCTTTGAGGACCTGGAGACCCTCCGTTCCCAAAGAAAGCTGTTCACCAAGGACGTTTACGAGGGGAAGGCCTTCGATCTGAAGAACCGTATGACGGACATCAAGGCCCTTTGCCTCCACGTGGCACACACCTGCAATCTGAACTGCGAATACTGCTTTGCCGCCCAGGGGAAATATCACGGACAGCGTTCTCTCATGAGCTTTGAGGTGGGCAAGCAGGCCTTGGATTTCCTGGTGGCCCATTCCGGCACCAGAAGAAACTTAGAGGTGGACTTCTTCGGCGGCGAGCCCTTGATGAACTGGGACGTGGTGAAGAGATTGGTGGAATACGCCAGAAGCATTGAAAAGGAAGCGAACAAGAACTTCCGCTTCACCCTCACCACCAACGGCGTGCTTCTGGACGACGAGATCACCGAATTTGCCAACCGCGAGATGCACAACGTGGTGCTGAGTCTGGACGGCAGAAAAGAGATCCACGACGCCTCCCGCGTGACCGTCTCCGGTGCGGGAAGCTACGATCTCATCCTGCCCAAATTCCAAAGATTCGTGGAGCAGAGAGGCAACAAGGGCTACTATATGCGGGGCACCTTCACCCACCGCAACGTGGATTTCGTGGAGGATATCAAGCACATGGCGGATCTGGGCTTCACCGAGCTTTCCATGGAGCCCGTGGTGTGCAAGCCCGAGGATCCTTATGCGCTGACGGAGGAGGATCTGCCCAAGCTGTATGAGCAATACGAGGAGCTTGCCCTGGAAATGATCCGCAGAGAAAAGGAAGGCAAAGGCTTTACCTTCTATCATTACATGATCGATCTCACAGGCGGGCCCTGTATCTATAAGCGTATCTCCGGCTGCGGAAGCGGTACGGAATACCTGGCCGTCACCCCCACCGGGGAGCTTTATCCCTGCCATCAGTTCGTGGGCGACCCCAAGTATCTCATGGGAGACGTGTGGAAGGGCGTGACCAACACCGCCTTGCGGGATGAATTCAAGCTTTGCAACGCCTACGCCAGACCCGACTGCAAGGACTGCTGGGCCAAGCTGTATTGCTCCGGCGGATGCGCCGCCAACGCCTACCACGCCACCGGCTCCATCAAGGGGGTCTACGATTACGGCTGTAAGCTGTTCCGCAAGCGTATGGAATGTGCCATCATGCTGAAGATCGCCCAGGCGAAGGGCAGGGCGTGACCATGATCCCCGAAACGAGGATATCTTTTATGAAAAAGATCTGTGTTCTTTTGATGGCCCTTCTGCTGTTGACGGGTTGCTCCGGGAACCTTTCCGGGGCGTTGAACGTGCCCGACTCCCCCGACGGGGAGTTCGGCGACCGTCCCGGCTACCGTCCCACCGAGGTTTCGGGGACGTTGTCCGAGGAGGAGATCCCCGTGACCCCCTCCGGGCGTAACATGGCCTTTGAGCCTACGGCGGAGTCCGGGCTTTATCGGGTGCTGACCCGCACCGGAGACCTGGAGGTGCTGGGGATGACCTACGGAGACGGACGGTTTTTCGCCATGACCAGGCGGGAAAGCGGGATCGCCGTCACCGGCTACGACGACAACGGCACGGGGGTTTTTGCAGGGCTGATCAACGAGGAGCTGGAGGACCCCGTCCTTCTGGGCTTCACCGCAGGGTTCGCCTGCATCTACGCCCCCGGGCAAAACGCCACCCTGGCCTGCCGCGCCAACGGCACCTACGTGCAGTTGATCCACGAGCCTGCGGAGGAGGTCTGGCTGTACGACGGCGGATACGCCATGCGTCGAGGCAACGTGATCTCCCTTTGCCTTCCCAACGAAAAAGAGCCTGTGGCCACCTATACCCTCCCCGAGGGCTACGCCTGGGTGCAGGGCAACCAGACCGGGGCCTGGGTGGAAAAGGAAGGCAAGCTCCATCTCCTTTCCGCCGACGGCAAGCTTTCCGGCGGGCTGTCCCCCCTGCTGACGGTGACGGAAAACGGCTATTACTGTCAAGCCAACGGCACCTCCGTGGTGGTGAACACCCTGCAAGGCATGGCTCACCCGGGAGCAGGTGAGGCGCTTCTTGCCTGCGGGAAGGATTGCTCCGCGGAAAAGACTCCCGAGGGCTTGCGCTTGGTGCTTCCCGCCGAGGGGAAGGCCGTTACCCTTACCGGAAAGGGTGAGGTTACCTTTGGGGGCAGAACGAAAAAAGGCTTTTTGTACCACACCGACGAGGGCTGGTTCTGGTTTGCCACCTCTGCCATGACCCCCGCTACCCTCCCCGTGGTGTCCTTCACCTCCCTGGAGGATCCTCTGGCCATGGGGGCGAAGCTGTTGCTTTCCGTTTTGGAGGGGAAGAAGAACGAAAAGGTGTGTAACGACGACCACGCCTACGGCACGGTGGTCGCCACGGGAGAAACCGACCCGGCCACCCTGTATACCGCACTCTCCCTGCTTCTGGCGGAATACGAGCTGCCGGAGGGAGAGCTGTACCTCTGCCACGCCATCACCGTGGACGGGGAGGCGGTGAGATACCACAAGACCCCCATGCGGTTCTATCTGGATATCTCTGACCCCGAAGAGGTACACACCATCATTCAGGACTATTTTTTCAGCGAGGCAAAAGGATGAAAGCCATTGTATTTGATATGGACGGCGTGCTGTTCGATACCGAGCGGGTCTATTTTGAGGCCTGGGATCGGGTAGCGGCCGAAATGAACATCGACGTCACGGAGATCCGTGAACGGTGCGCGGGACACAACGCCGCAGACATCGCCGTTATGTTCGACGCCTATTTTGACGGCAAGGCCACCTACGCAGAGTTCGGCCCGCAAAAGACCGCCGCCTTTTACCAAATTTTAGAGGAACGGGGCTTGCCCGAGAAGGAAGGGCTCCACGAGATCCTAAAGTTTCTCAAAGAAGACGGCTACCGCATCGCCCTGGCCACCTCTACCCGCAGGGAGGGTGCGTTGCATCACCTGGAAATGGCGGGGATCCTGGAATATTTTGACGTGCTGACTACCGGGGATATGTTCACCCACGGGAAGCCCGACCCGGAGATCTACCTCACCGCCTGCCGTCTGCTGGGAAGCGATCCTGCAGAAACCTACGCCGTGGAGGACAGCTACCCGGGGCTGGAATCCGCCCACCGCGCGGGGATGAAGCCCGTGATGATCCCCGACCTGTTCCCGCCCACGGAGTACACCCGCTCCATCGCCGCGGAGTACCCCTCCCTTACGGCGCTGATGAACGCATTGAAGACATAAACGGGAGAGAAGCTATGTTGTTTGCAAAGAAAGAACCGGATATTGCCGCGGCCAAACGCTTTTGGGCCTGGTTTGAAGAGCAGGAAGGCTGGATGACCGAGAACCTGAGATCCCACGGAATGGACGTTGTTTGGGCCATCGACGCCCAAATCAAGCCCGTGTTCCCCTACTTCAAAAAGGAGCTGGAATTCCAATTGGGGTTCAACAACGGAAAAGGAGAATTCTTTTTCTTCCATTTTGGAGACAAGCATTTGATCAGAGACGCCGAGATCCTGGCAAGCATGATGCCGGGAACCTTAAAGGAACGTTGGACGTTTATCTCGGAACGGTAAAAACGAAGGCTGAGCATCCGCTCAGCCTTGTTCTTTATTCCGTTTTGCCGTTCAATTCGTGGTACGCCAATCGGCTTCCCTTGTAGCAAAGCTTCAGGGAGAAAAAGGGTGCGTCCTCCTCCAACAGCTTCAAGAAGATCTTATCCCCTTCCCACATGGGCAGGGAGAGGAGGTCTTCTTTTTTGATCCAGGCCAGGTCGCCCTCGTCGCAGACCTTCTGTTCCCCTTCCCAATCGGTGACGGTGAACAAATGCATATACTCCGTAGGGTACACGTCGGATGCGAAGGTGACGATGCCTCTGTACCGCCAAGCCTTGACGGTAAAGCCCGTTTCCTCAAGGATCTCCCGCTTCATGCAATCCTCGGGGCTTTCCCCCGCCTCGAAGCCGCCGCCAACGCCGATCCATTTGTCCTTGTTGGCGTCGGTTTCCTTCTTCACGCGGTGGAGCATCAGGTAGGAATCCCCTTTTTCCAAATAGCAAAGGGTGTTCAGCTTGACGTTTACAGGATTGCCCATACCACACCCGTGGCGGGGATGGTGACCTCCGCCTTGCCTTCCGTAACGGTAAGGATGCCCTGTACGTCACCCTCCAGGGTGTATTCCCCGTCGGGGAGATCCACCTCCATAGAGGCGTTGACCTCCATGGTCTGGGAGTTGGTGAGCATCAGCAGTTTTCTGCCGTCCTTCGCCTGCCACAGCGCGCCCTGGACCGCGGGATATTCCACCGTCTTGAAATAGGCGTGGGGGCAGTTCTCGTAGCGGAGAACGGGTGCGTCGTCTTTCAGCTTGGGCGGGCGGAGCATGGTGCCGAAAAAGAACTCTCTGAACTGCTTCCGCAAAAGAACGCACTTCTTGAAGAAGGCCTGCTCCGGCATTTCCTTGTAGAAGGCGGGAGACATCCAGCCCATCTGCTGGCCGAACAGGAGGGATTGTGCAAAGAAGATGGAAAGACCGTCTCTTGCGCCCTCTCCCCGGAAGCTCTGGTAGCAAAGGCCGAAGGTAACCACCTTGTTGGAATACAGCACCGGGAAGGCGGGTACCTGCCGGTTCTTCACCCACAGCCAGGAAAGGTAGGCCTGGATATGCTTCATAAACATTTCCGCGGTGCATTCCGTAGCCAGAATAGCGGGATCCTGCACACGGGAAACGTGGTCGATGAGGTTGTAGTAGCTTTCGTTCCACCAGGTGCCGCCCCCGGACAGGTGGTTATGGGTGGGGTCACAGCAAAGCTGGGGCTTGGCCGCGGCGATCTGATCGATGTATACCCCGTCGAAGCCGATGTCGTTCACCAGCTTGTCCACGATGCCCTTCACCTTCTCCTGCCACAGGGCGGTGGAGGGACACATCACGGACAGCACGGTATGCTCCCCGTTGGCTTCCTTGGCGGAATAGCTTTCGTTGAAGGCCTTGCCATGGCGATCCTTGCAGGCCTTGGGGTAGGCAACGGCGGTGTACTGCCAATCCTCGGTGCCCCTGTCACGGGTGTCCCAAAGTCTGCCGTTGATGTAGGGGATCACGTAGATGCCCGCATCCCGGATTTTCTTCAGCTCCCTGCGGACGGTGGGCTTTTCCGGGAAGTAGTGGGGATAGTCGTTGTCAAAGGGCGCGTTGTGCCACAGGTAGAGGTGGACGGCCACCTTCACGTCCCCCATATCCTTTGCCGCCCGGATGATCTCGTCGGCAAATTCTTCCCCGCCTATATGCACCAACAGCCAAACGTCGATATCACGCAGCCATTTCAGATCGGTGCGTTCTCCATCCTGCATTTCGGGCAGCCAAAGAGCGTTCTGCTCCATCCAATCCCGATAAAGCAAGGTGGCGTCGTACCAATCCCCGTCAGCAAGCTGCCAGACACATTCCCCGTAGAGGGTCTGGCTGTTACAGCCCTTGTGGATCTCGGTAAGGGGCTGGGAGGCCTTGATATACATGGTGGGGGCGTTGACCTCGCGGACGAAATGGAACTTCTTCGCCGCAGGGACGGGATCGTGAACGCCGTAGTACAGACAGCGGTTTTTGGCCTCGTCCCAGGCCGCCATATACTGGAAGGACGCCCCGTAGGAGGGATAATCCTGGGCGGAACGGTAGCCGTGGCCGAACAGCTCGCTGTCGGAATCCAACGCCTCGCCGCACCCGTAGGGGGAAAGGAACTTCACGCTGTCCTTCACGTCAAACCAGAACATGGGGTGATCGCATTCCACCAGGGTGTATTCCTTGTTCTCGGAATAGACCGCGGTGCGGAAGGAAACGCGGCTGTTTGCGGAGTCTGCCTGCATGAGAATGGTCACGGTGACCCCGGGGAGCTTTTCGTTCCCCGCCAGGGTGATCACGCCGTGAACGCCCTGAATGACTACGGAGGAATCGGCAAAGCCGCCGTCGGAGGCGACGGTCACCATTTCCCCGTCGGAGAGACGCTCCGCCGTCAAGGTCAGCAGAGAGCCGCTTTGGGACAGCATACTGCGGGAGATCTTTTTGTCAAACACACCGGAAAGGGACACACCCTCTCCCGTCTTCCGAAGGGCTATTTCCAAAGCCCCTGCACGAAACAAATGCAGTTCCATAGATCAGTTTCCTTTCTGTATTTTATACGCAGAATTCTTTCAGAATGCCTTCCAGCATATCCACGCAAAGCTCCATGTCCTCTGCCACGGAATGCTCGTAGGGGCCGTGGAAGCCGTAAGAGCCGGTGCCCAGATTGGGGCAGAGCAGACCCTCGGCGGTAAGGTTTGCGCCGTCGGTGCCGCCGCGGATGGGATCGGTAGAGATGGTAAGCCCTGCCTTTTCCGTGGCGCGGAGGGCCGCTTCCACGATCTCCATACGGGTCTTCACCTTCTCCGCCATGTTGCGGTATCCCATGCGGATCTTCAAATTGACCTTGTCCCCGTATTTCTCCCGCATGATCTTCTCGATATGCCGCAAGGTGTCCACGCGGTGATCCAGCTTACTGCCGTCGTGGTCACGGACGATGTAAGCCAGGGTGGCCTTATCCACGGAGCCTTCTATGGAGATCAGGTGGTAAAAGCCCTCGTAGCCCTCGGTGTTGGCGGGGGTCTCCGCGGCGGGAAGCATGGAATGGATCTCCATAGCCACCAGGGAGGCGTTGATCATAATGTTCTTGGCGGAGCCGGGATGGACGTTTACCCCTTCCACGGTGAACACCGCAGAGGCGGCGTTGAAGTTTTCGTACACCACTTCCCCTGCACGTCCGCCGTCCAAGGTATAGGCAAAATCCGCGCCGAAGCGGGGGATGTCAAAGTTGGAGGTGCCAAGACCTACCTCCTCGTCGGGGGTGAAGGCGATGCACACCTTGCCGTGGGGGACGTCGCTGTTCAGCAAACGCTCGCACAGGCAGACGATCTCCGCCACACCCGCCTTGTCGTCGGAGCCCAAAACGGTGTCTCCCGAGGCGGTGATGACAGTCTTTCCCTTCATCTCCTTCAGATGGGGGAAGTCGGAAACGGAGATCACTCTGTCACACAAGGGCAATTTGATATCTTCCCCGTCGTAATTTTCGTGTACCAAGGGCTTGACCTCCTCCCCGGGGAAATCGGGGACGGTGTCCAGATGGGCGATAAACCCGATGGCAGGGGCGTTTTCCTGCCCGGGGGTGGCGGGGATCTCCCCGTACAGCACGCAGGTGTCGTCCAACTGCAAATTGGAAACCCCCAGTTCCTCCAGCTCCTTCAACAAAAGGTTTGCCAGATCAAACTGTACCTTGGTGGTGGGAGAGGTCTCCACGGTCTCATCGGACATGGTGTTCACCCTGCAATATTCCATCAAACGCTCGTAAGGCTTTTTCATATCAGTTTCTTCTTTCTGTCTTTATAGTCGGGCAGGTAGCGGGCTACCTCTCCCCAAAAGGCTTTGCTGTGGTTCAGATGCTTCAGATGGCAAAGCTCGTGAACCACCACGTACTCAATCGCTTCCGCGGGGGAGGCCATGAGATACAGGGAAAAGCACAGATTTCCCTTTGCACTGCAGGAGCCGTAGCGGGTTTTTGCGGAGGTGATGCGGATCCCCTCGGGACACACCCCCATACGGGATGCCCAGGCCTCTGCCAGAGGGGGCAAGATCTCCTTTGCCAGCGCCCGAAGCCGCTTTTGCTCTGCGGGGCTGACTTCCTTTTTGGCAGGCGGGCTGTTCTCCACCGCTTTTTTGATCCAATCTGCCTTTTCCTTCGCGAAAGCTTCCCCGTAGGAAAGGGGCAGTCTTTTCGGCATACGGATCTCCACCAAGCCCCCCGGCTTCACGCGGATGCCCACGGTCTTGCGGTCACAGCGGATCACGGGGTAGCCCAGGATGGTTTCCCCTTTTTTCATTTGCGGATCAGCACGTAAAAGGCTTTTTCCCCCTCGCCGTGCTGATGGAGATCGGCAGAGGACAGCACCTCCGCCACCTCAAAGCCCGTCTCGGTGGCCAGGCGGATCAGCGCGTCCCCGTCGTGGACGTACTCCGTCTGGGTCTCGGAAAGACGCTCGTAGGAGCCGTCCTCCTGGAGTTCAAACCAATCCAGCACGAAATGACAGCAGTTTTCTCCCTGCTCGTTCCGCCAAAGGAGAAGTCCGTCGTCGTATTCGTAGGTGAAGGCGTTTTCCCCGTAGACCTGCTCCAAGCGGTAGCGGGTGTTCACGTCGAAGACGAACACGCCGCCGGGCTCCAGGTAGTTGTGTACCAGGGAGAAGACCTTCTCCAGATCCTCCGGCTTCAGATAGTTCAGGCA
This sequence comes from Clostridia bacterium, assembly GCA_017516825.1. Lineage (GTDB taxonomy): Bacteria > Bacillota > Clostridia > Oscillospirales > CAG-382 > Coliplasma. The sequence goes on from JAFXBC010000056.1 coordinate 39,822, forward strand.
ATCGAAGGAGGAATACACCCCCTGTACGGTGCCGTACAGCTCAAACTCCCGCATATCCTGGCAAAGCAGCAGGGTGTTCTTCCCCGCGTTCTTTTCCATGGCGATGGAAAGCATCTCGGGAGAGGCGTCCAAGGCCACCATGTCGTAATCCTCTGCCAGCAAGGCAGCAATGCTCCCCGTACCGCAACCCAGATCCAGCACCTCTTTCACGGGGATGCGGGCAAGGCGGGTGAACACCTGCCCCAAAAAGAGGGCGTAGGGCTCGTATTGATCCCCGTTGATGCGGTCGTACAGCGGGGCGATGACGTTATAGCTCATTCTTTTGCTTCCTGTTCTTCTTCGTCAAACCCATCCGCAGGGTAAGTGCCCTTGATAAAACGGTAGGTATCGTGATACATGGAGTTCAGCACGGGATCTTCGGAATGGTAGGCGTGGTAGAAGGAACCGGGCATACCCTCCTGGTAATACATATGGGCGGCCTCCTTCATGTAGCCGGTAACCGCCCCTGCGGCGTAGTAGTTGCGGGTGTGTCCCACGTTCCAGCGCTGGGTACCCCCAACCTCCAGCTCGATGCACATACCCAGAAGCTTTGCGGTCTCGGCGGCGTCGAACAATCTCTGCTCGGGAATGTCCTTGCGGAAGGCGTAGTTGGGCTGGTAGCAAGCCATATCGAAGCCCAGACGTCTCCAATCGTTGTAGCCGGAGGCCAGATAGTAGGGGATCCAGGTGGTGATCATTCCCTTTGCGCGAACGTGGTCGGTGGTGACACGGATCATCTCCAAAAGCTGTCTGTCGTTGTAATCGATCTCCTCGGTGAACCAATAGTAGCCCGCCAGCTCCAGATGCTTGTACTTCTTTTCGTTAAAACGCTGTTCCTGCTCGTCCACCAGCCACTTCAAGGCGGCGATACGGTCCTCCAGCACGGTGAAATCCAGATTCTTCCCACCGATCTCCCCGAAGGAACGCTGCTCCACCACGGGGTAAAGGATGGAGAAGAATACCTTCAGCTTCAGTTCGGGAAGCCCCAGATCCTTCTGCACCTGCTCTGCGACAAGCTCCAAGGCGTCCAGGTTCTTGCCCTCCAGGAACTGCTGATCCATATAATACTGCCACTTGCTCTTATCCAAGGGGCGTTTTTTGGATTTGTCGTACAGGAAGGCCACGAAGGGCAGGAAAAGGTAGCCGTCGAACAGGGTGTCGGTGGCCTTGCCCTCCTTGTTCAGATATCCCACGTAGGGCAGGAAATGCTCTACCTCCAAGGGCGCACGGTTCTCATGACAGAAATAAGCCAGCAAAACGTCCTTTGCGCCGCCAAGCTGCTCTGCGCCGCAATACTTCCCGGGGTAAGTGGTCTCGTTCAGCAGATCCGGCACCACGGCGCGGGCGCCTGTAATGTCCTTCTTGCCGATGGCCTCGATTTGGTCGATATACACGTGGACGGGACAGCAGAAGGTGACCCGGACGAATCTGGCGCGGACGGCGGGCTCCAGCTTGGCGCGAGCGATCACCACCTCGGATTCCCTGTCGGAATGGAGGTCGTCCAGCATGGCCACGGTCTCAAAATCCACGCCGTTTTCCGAAACGGCAAAATCCACGTTATTGGGCAGGCGGACGGCGGTGGCCTTCTCCTTCAAAAGTCGGATGCAGAACTCGGAAACGGAAGCGGTTCCGCCGATATCGAAGACGATGCTTCTCGCCACGCCTCTGGAAAAACGCACCCAGGCGGGATCCTCAAAGGTGGCGCGCTCCGCCAGCACGCCGTCGGTGAGACGGCTCTCCGTGTCGGGGGTGTTGTATTGGGGACAGCAATAGGTCTCCTCCATACTGCCGTAGGAGATGATGGCGTACTTCTTGCCGGAAAGCAGATTCTTCACCGTGCGGTAATCCGGCTCGTTGCGGACGAACAGCTTTTCCGCCACCTTCTTGTATTCGTAGGGGGTGTAATAGTTGTTTTTGGATGTGAGTTCCATATCGGTTCCTCCCATAAAGACAATGTTACGGTTTTTTCTTCTTTGATTTAGTTATACCATATCTTTCCTTTTATTGCAAGAAAAAATCGAGAAAAAAATAGATTTTCCCACGTGTTGACAATTCTGCTTTTTTCAGTTATAATGATGTTATCTGTGCTGCAAGCAAAGGAGGTCTTTTATGCAGTATGACGTGATCATCATCGGCGCGGGACCGGGGGGTATCTTCTCCGCCTTTGAGTTACAAAAGCTTGCCCCCAACAAGAGAATTGCCCTGTTTGACATGGGCCATGCTCTGGAGAAAAGAAAATGCCCCATCGACGGGGACAAGATCAAATCCTGTATCGGCTGTAAGAGCTGTTCCATCATGAGCGGCTTCGGCGGTGCGGGGGCATTCTCCGACGGCAAATACAACATCACCAACGATTTCGGCGGCACCCTCTACGAGCATATCGGCAAGAAGAAGGCGCTGGAGCTGATGCATTACGTGGACGAGATCAATATGGCCTACGGCGGGGAGGGCACCAAGCTGTATTCCACCGCAGGCACCAAGTTCAAGACCATCTGCATCCAAAACAAGCTGAACCTGTTAGATGCTTCCGTGCGTCATCTGGGAACGGACATCAACTACGTGGTTCTGGAGAACCTCTACAATCATCTGAAGGATAAGGTGGACTTCCGGTTCGACACCCCCGTCCGCCACGTGAAGAAGACGGAGGAGGGCTTTGAGATCTCCACCGACGACGAAACCTATTCCTGCAAGGAATGCATCGTCTCCGTGGGCAGAAGCGGCAGTAAATGGATGGAAACGGTCTGCAAGGAGATGGGCATCCCCACCAAGTCCAATCGCGTGGATCTGGGTGTTCGCGTGGAGATCCCCGCCGTGGTATTCTCCCACCTTACCGACGAGCTTTACGAGAGCAAGATCGTTTACCGCACCGAGAAGTTTGAGGACAACGTGCGTACCTTCTGCATGAACCCCAACGGCATCGTGGTCAACGAAAATACCAACGGCATCGTCACCGTCAACGGCCACAGCTACGAGGATCCCGCCATGAAGACGGAGAACACCAACTTCGCCCTTCTGGTGGCCAAGCACTTCTCCGAGCCCTTCAAGGACAGCAACGGCTACGGCGAGAGCATCGCACGCCTTTCCAATATGCTGGGAGGCGGCGTCATCGTGCAGAGATTCGGCGACCTGGTGCGAGGCAGACGCAGTACGGAAAAGCGTATCGAGGAGGGCCTGGTACGTCCCACCCTGGCGGCCACTCCCGGCGATCTGAGCCTGGTACTGCCCAAGCGTGTTCTGGACGGCATCATCGAGATGATCTACGCCCTGGATCGCATTGCTCCCGGTACGGCCAACGACGACACCCTGCTTTACGGCGTGGAGGTCAAGTTCTACAACATGGAGGTAGAGCTGGACGAGCGTCTGGAAAGCAAGCATAAAGGCCTTTACATCATCGGGGACGGAAGCGGCATCACCCACTCCCTGTCCCACGCCTCTGCCAGCGGCGTTTACGTCGCAAGAGAAATTGCAGAAAAGGAGATCACAGCATGAAAAAAATAGTCGCTTTGTTGCTTCTGGCAACCTTCTTGACCACCACCTTGCTCCTTGCCGCCTGCGGCGGTGAAACGGGTGCAACTTCCTCCGCCACCCCCTCCGTGGGAGAAAGCAGCGGGGAAGAATCCTCCGATCCCTCTGAGGACACCTCCTCCGAGGAAGAGATCGTTCAGACTCCCGTCAGAGAAAACCCCAACTCCGCAGTGGTGAGTCTGGGCAAGACCTATATCAGCACCGTCGCTGCAGGGGAAAGCTATCCCGACTCCTACGGCAGTGAGCTCACCGACGGCAAGAACGGCCCCGACGGCTCTGCGGATTACAACGAAGAATCCTACGCAGGCTTCCACGGCGGCTCCGTTTACTTCACCGTGGATCTGGGCGAGGTGTTCGACTCCCTGTACGAGTTCCGTATCAGCTACCTTTCCACCCACAACGCAGGTCTGGATATTCCCCAGAGGGTGCGTATCTACGTCTCCGAGGATGGGGACAAGTACACCACCGTGGGCGATATGGAGATCCCCGAGTTCGTGGAAGGCTGCCGTATGGAGGCCACGCTGAAGAGCGAGTTTTACGCCACCGGCAGATACGTGCGCTTTGCCGTCTCCAAGTCCGGCTGGTTCTTCACCGATGAGCTTACCGTCATTGCCGACGAGGAAGCAAAGGTAAACATCAGCGAGGTCTTTGCGGGCATGGTGCAGGACGCCTATACCCAATTGGGCACCGTGACCTACACCGGCGGCGAAGCCCCCGATACCACCAAGGCCATCAAGCTGATCAGCCAGGGCAAGAAATACACCCTCTCCGCAGACGCCCACAAGCGGTTCCCCAACGCAGGCTCTCCCCTCACCGACGGTAAGGTCACCGGTCTGTACTCCTCCGGCAAATGGATGGGTGCGGAAGGCGGTCAGTCCTTCTCCGTGGTGGTGGATCTGGGCAGCGTGAGAAACGATCTCTACCGCTTCTCCCTGATGTGCTACGCCAACTTCTCCGGCGGAGACTGTCTCCCCGTGGCCGTGACCTACGCCGTCAGCGAGGACGGAGAAAGCTTCACCGATATCGGCAGAGTGTTCGCCCCCACCTCCCTGCAATCCACCTACGATTATCCCCTGTCCCTGGCAGGCTGTGCCACCGGCAGATACGTGAGATTCACTCTGGAAGCCACCGAGACGGGGATGTACCTCCTGGAGGAGGCCGCCGTTTACGTCCGTGACGGCGAAGCAGGGGTTGGCTCCATTTATCCCTCGGTGGTATTCGACGCTCCCGAGACTCCCTGGGAGAATCCCTCCACCGAGAGCAAGAACCTGCTTGCAGGTCTGATCCAGCAGGTCTACGTTCCCGCCGACTCCAACAACGTGACCCTCTCCAGCTGTTCCCCCTGGAACCTGAACGTCCTCACCGACGGCTGGAAGGCCAGACCCCAGGTCTACGATGATAACAACATCCACAACGGCCATTACTTCAAGTTCCAAAGCACCGCGGCTCCCATGGAATTCTACTTCGATCTGGGTGCAGAGGCGGCTCTGACCTCCTTCACCGCCCAGTTCAACCACCGCACCGCCTGGGGCGTACAGGCTCCCTCCTCCTTGACCGTATACCTTTCCACCGACGGGGAGAACTGGTACGGCGCAGGGGTGGTAAAGATCGAGCCCGATGACGACGACAAGCCCGCAGACGTCCTGGTGACCATGGAAAAGGCTGTGAAGGCAAGATACGTCAGCTTCGCCTTCAACACCGTCAGCTGGTGCGGCATCAGCGAATTCGAGGCCTTCGGCACCACCGACGTGAAGGGCTCCCTCTCCATTGAGGAAGCAGGCCTGACCCGCAAGGAGGACATGAAGAAGGGCTACCTGCCTCCCAGCGAGACCGTTCTGAACGGTGCTTCCGATCTGTGCCTGCTGTATCAGCGGGCAGACAGAAACATCCACACCGTGGATACCCTGCTCCCCTATCTGGCTTACGTGGATACCGAGGGCAAGATCAAGGACGTTATGTTCGACAGCTTCCTGTTCCTCATGAGCGGCGATATGCCCTCCGGACACAATCCCTTGGGCGAAATGAACATGAAGGATATGCAGTGGACCATCGACAACATGTTCAAGGAAGGCTACAATATGTTAGCCCTGGAGGAAGCCGCCGGCAAGGTGAAGAATGAGCTGAACCTGGGCGACGACTTCAAGTACGGCGTGGTGGTCACCATCTACGACATCGATCCCCAGGGTCTCGCCTTCGGCGACATCGACGGGGACGGCAAGGTAGACGCCACCAACACCCTGGAGAAGCGTCTGAAGGTCTTCGAGTGGTACATGGAGACCTTTGAGGCCAAGTTTGCGGAATACAACTTCCAAAACATCGAGTTCGTGGGCTACTACTGGTACCGTGAGGGCGTTTACCAGGAACACGACCAGCCCGAGCTGATCCGCAGAACCGGCGATCTGGCCCGCGCAAGAGGCTACTCCCTGTCCTGGATCCCGTGGTACTGCGCTCCCGGCGCCAGCAACTGGAAGGATTACGGCTTCGACATGGTCTGCATGCAGCCCAACTACGTGTTCGACACCGAGGTTCCCGAGGGCCGCTTGGATCAGGCCGCTCACATGATCCAGTTCTATGGCACCGGCGTGGAGATCGAGATCGGCTACAACGCCATGCAGAACCCCGTATTGCGTAACCGCTATTTTGAATACCTCTCCGGCGGCGTGAAGTACGGCTACATGAAGGATTGTATGCATATGTACTACCAGGAGATCCTGGTGTATTACGATACCGCCAAGTCCCCCGACCCCAAGGTACGTATGATCTACGATTACACCTACCAGTTCATCAAGGGCACCCTCAACGCCTACCCCGATGCCGTGGAGGTTTCCGCCACCACCGCGCAGGATACCCCCGTTTCCCTGAAGGCGTTGGATAAGCCCGCCGGCAACCTCACTTTGGATCTGGTGACCTCCCCCGCCAACGGCTCCGCCACCCTGGGCAACGACGGTACCATCACCTACTACCCCGAAGCAGGCTTTACCGGCACCGCGACCATCACCTTCACCTACGACGAAGGCCTGGGCGAATCCAAGGTCTGCACCGCAACCATCACCGTAGAGTAAGCTGTTCTTGACAACTTCAAGGAAATATGGTATACTGTCTTTACCAAGCAGGTACGCAGTTCCTTGCTCCGCACCGTAACAATCAAATCGCGCCGTACTTGCCTATAAGGGTGAGTACGGCGTTTTTGTCGTTTCGACTACGAACACGAAAACAGAAAAATCAAAATACACACCCATCCCCCGCAATCAGGACGGCGAAAACCGTCTTCGCCCATCCCCACCGCGTGGATCACGGCAAGAACATCCACCCACATTCCCCGCGGGTTTGTAGGGGTCGACGTCCCGCCGCCAAAGGCGGTATGGCGTCCCATTTGCGTTGGAATGCGCGGCGGCTCTGCACGGCCTTTTTGCGTGAAATTTAGGCGGGCGATTCATGAATCGCCCCTACGAACACGAATGTAGAAAAACAAAAAACAACCGCATTTCCCGCAATCAGGACGGCGAAAACCGTCTTCGCCCATCCCACCTGCGTGGATCACGGTAAGAACATCCACCCACATTCCCCGCGGATCCGTAGGGGCGATTCACGAATCGCCCGCCATCTCAAATCCACTCCATTCTATCCAAAGGAGGTAACCGCATGACAAAAAAGAAAATGCTCGTCACCGCCGCGATCGCCACCGCAATCGTCTTGGTCTTTCTTCTGTTTGTTTTCGTGTTCAAAACGGTTCTGATTTTCATTTTGTCTCGCCCGCACAACTGGGCAGCCGTTGACGTATCCGTTGACCCCCTCGCCCCCGGCACCCTTTGGGCGACGGAAGACGGAGCCTTTTCCTACACGAACACTTCCGAGCCAAGAACCGGCACCTTGGCAGATCCGCCGATATTGGGTACCCTTCGCACGGCGGAGCAATCCATTGAAGTGTCTCTCTATTTCTCCTCCGAAGACCGTACGCTCTGGCTATATCCGGAGAAGGAGGAGCCGTACGTTGCCTCCGAGCATATCGAGGTCTGGGAAGCTACCGATTGGGAGGAGACCGACACGCAGATCATCATCGAGTTGACCGTTGTAGAAACCACCTATTTCGAAGAAGGTCGCGTCTTCAAGCTGATCCATAACAAATAACCCCGAGCAGGCGAAGGAAACCCATCTTTTTCCATCCCCTCCGCGTGGATCACGGCAAGAATTTCCACCCAAATCCCCCGCGGGTTTGTAGGGGTCGACGTCCCGCCGCCAAAGGCGGTATGGTGTCCCATTTGCGTTGGAATACGCGGTGGATCTGCACGGCCTTTTTGCGTGGAATTTAGGCGGGCGATTCATGAATCGCCCCTACGAACAAGAAGATAGAACAGTCAAAAAATCCCCCCCATCCATCCCGCGGCCGAAAAGAGGAACGTTTATGAAAGCAATTGAATTATTTGAACAATACTTCGGCGAAGAGCTTCTTGCCCGGGGATTTGTTCGCAAAAAGAATTTTTATTATCGTATGAACGGGGTTATTCTGCAAAGCATTCTCTTCGATGCTGCCCCCGGCCGCTATCAAATTTGCTTCAATCAGTTCCCCTATTGGTGCTATCCGTTTATATCCAAAGGCTTCCCACTAAGCAAAGGGTATTGGACAGGCTTAAGGTCTCCCTGTTGTTCTCAATATTTCAAAGCCCGGGAAGATGAAAACCACGCGGAAATGAAAAATCATCTGGAAGTATTCCGAGAACTCGTTTTCCCCATTCTGGATGCAACAAACGATGAAAAAAGCTACATAGAAGCATTTACCAAACCCGACAAGCGCGGGTGGAGCGATTGGAAATTGTTGAAGCCCCAGCCAATTCTGTACGTCTGTTATCAGGAAGGCTCCTGGGATTTCGCAAAAAAATGGCTTGCCTTTTCTGAAGAGTTCGAACAGCGTAGCCTTCTTTTGCAACTGGAACAGGGGTGGAAACATCATATGGAGAACCTGCAGAAACGCCCCGAAACCACCCGAGATATTTCCTATGAACAATACTGCAAAGAGTTTTGGGAAGAAGATTGCCATACCTTAGACTTCAAATTCCGTTTCTTTCGATTGCTTTTTGAGAAAATGGAAGAAAACGATTTGGAATGGATCAAAGAGATCCATGACGAGAACTGCGAAATCATGAAGGAAGATCTCCTGCGGGAATTGAAGATCCTGCTTTAATCCTCCAAAAAAACGGCGTACCTGCCATCACGGGGACGTCGTTTTTTCGATCTTTTGAAATATTTCCCCCTTTTTTGAACCTTTGGGCGGTTTCTTTCGACTATATAGGTGAAATCGATTTCAGAATCCACATCCAAGGAGGTGATATTGTGAATGAATTTGAAAAGCTATTGCAGGAAAACCTGTTGCCCTTGGAGCGTTACGTGAAGTTCAAGATCAACAACAAGCACGACGCCGAGGACGTTCTGCAGGAGGTCTGCCTGGCCGCCACGGAGAAGTTTCCGTCCCTGCAGAACAAGGCCGCCTTCAAGGGATGGCTGATGGGCATTGCAGGCCACAAATGCAACGACTATTACAGGCGCAAAGCCAAGGAGCTGAACATCTCCCTGGAGGTGCTGTCCGAATCCGCCCTGAGCAAGAGCAGGGTCGGCATCGCCGAAACCAATATCGTGCGGGATACCCTGGAGCTTCTGGGCGACAAGGAAAAGCAGATCTTGTATCTGTATTTCTTCAAGAACCTTTCCCACGAGGAGATCGCAAGGCATCTTTCCATCCCCATCGGCACGGTGAAAAGCCGCCTGCATTACGCCAAAGAAAAATTCAAAGAACAGTATCCCCGAAAAGAAATACCAAAAGGAGCAACAACAATGAAAAAATTACCTGCTTATATGCCTGCATATACCATCGAAGAAAGCAACCTCCCTCCCTTCCCCGTGCGGTGGGAGGAGATCATGGGGTGGTTCCTGGTGCCCAAGCTTGGAGAAAAGCTTTCCTGGGCCATGTACGACTTCCCCACCAGGAAACGCACGGAGCTTTGCGAAATGGAGGTGACGGGAAAGGCGGAGATCCACGGCATTGAGGGCGTGGAGATCGTCTCTCTGGAAACGGATCCCATGGATTGCAACAGCGCCGGCGGACAAACGAAGGTGGAGCGGAGATTCGTCGCCCAGCTCACCGAGACCCATTGCCGCCTGCTGGCGGAAAGCCATACGGAGAACGGTGTCAAGCACTTCTACACCTTCCTGGACGGGGAGCCCTTCCTGGGAAATTGGGGCTTCGGCGAAGACAACTGCGGCAACGAGATCGATATCGCCCCCAAGGGAGACATCCTCCGCAAGGGCAAGGAGATCACCGCCAAGGACAAGGAATTCCTGCTGGACGTGGTGGGTCGTTACGACGTGACCATCGGCGGCAAGACCTACGACACGGTGTGCGTCATAGACTGCCATACCTATATCGACGGTGCCATGACGGAGCAGTTTATCGACAAAAACGGCCGTACCGTCCTGTGGCGCAGATTCAACAGAAACGATTGGGCCATGAAACGATATGGCAAGCTGTGGACGGAAATGCTCCCCGCAAACGAGACCCTGACGGTGAACGGCGAAACCTACGTCCATTGGTACGATTGTATCACCGACTATATTCTTTAACCCCTCGCCCCGCCAAAAGCGGGGCTTTTTTATTTGATGGCTCCAAATCCGGCCCGTTGACAGAGAATTTTACCACTTCATTACAAGTTGATGACAGTTTCAAAACACAGTCGTGATATATTTAAGGAAAGCAATACCCATCGGAGAAAAATATGTTAGTAAAAACATACAAAAACACGTTAAAAAACATATTCAGAACAAAAACGTTTTGGCTTTGCCTGTTCGTAATGCTTATTGTTGCAACACAGGGCGCACTTGGCGGCTATTACGTGGGGGACGATGAGCCGGGGACGATATTAAGCTTTAACGATTATATACAAGTGATCTCGAATTGCTGTATTACCACGTTATTGCAATATGCGATGCCTATTTTTTCAATCATTACCGTGGCTTTGATTATCAATCACGATTACAGAGATAATCTTTTTGAAATCGAAAAAAGCGCCGGAATGAAGCCTTCTCGTTATGTAATCGGCAGAATATCCGCACTACTTACCTTAAATAGCGTTGTCGTAGTGCTTCTTCACTTTATCTGCTTATACACATACTTATCTACACGAGGATGGGTGAAGGACATGGCGTGGACGAAATGTATTGCCGATTCTTTGCCCCGCGTACTGCGCATTGATGCGTTTGTCGCCATTCCGTGCATTGCGTTTTATCTCGGCATCGCTTTGTTGATCGGAAACGTTTTCAAAAGCGGCATTGCAGCAACTATTTTTTCCAGTAGTTACGCTATCGCCTACTATGTTTTCAACTTGATATTACGACATAAAATCGGAGCAACGTATTTCAACTATTTCAGTCCGATTCCCAAAAAATTGCGACAGTATTTTCATTTCTATGACACCGAGTGGTTTGACGGTCTGTTGAAAAGCTACGACCTGTCCATTGAAAAAACGCTGTTTTGTTTGGCTTTCCTGATTGGCATCTTTGTTCTTGGATCCTTGGGCTCGTATTTAATCACACGTAAACGTACCGTTTAGGAGGACTATATGTTATTCTTACGTTCTTTATGGAAAAACAAATATTATCTCATATTGGCGACGGTCTTGATGGTAGTAGTCTCCCGGGTATGGGAGGCGTCGCCGTTGATTGCGGCGTTGCCTGAGAAGGGATTCATCGACTACACAGAGTTATTCGTGCCGTTTTTGCTGATTCTACCCATTTCGTTCTTGCTGTATGATAACTTCGAGATCGAGCTGGCCTTGACCTGCGGGGTGAAGACGGTGAAGCTGATGCTTTACAAGTTCTTCTCGGTGATGATCTATACCCTGATTCCCATGGGGGCATTGGTGGTGTTTTACAAGTACACGGAGTTTGTTGCCGACAGCCAGACGAAGATCCGGATTCCCATTGTGATTCCCGAGGATTACAAGGTATACATGGCGGTATCGGCGTTTGTGACTATTATGTTCTTTGCGTCGTTGTTCCTGCTGGTACGGGTTGCGACGAAGAACTGCTATGCTCCCGTGGGCTTGGGGATCTTGGTGTATACCATTTTCAACACGCTGAACACCAATATTCACAGCGGGTATGAGGATATACGGAAGTGTCTGTTTGACCCGTTTTTGTCGAATTATTTCTTGGGGGATAGGGTTTTGACAGAATATTATCAGGTGGGGCCATTGTGGACGTACAACAGGATCTTGTTCCTGGGGCTGGCCTTGGTGATGTTGGTTGTTACTTACGTTTTGTTGAGGAGAGAAAAACTGCATCAAGGATTTAATGATTAAAAGTGCACAGCCGTATATTTAAGCGTAACCATTACTGCCGCGGGCTCCTTCCACCGCCTGCGGCGGTCCCCCTCCCCTTACTAAGGGGAGGCTAGCACGAACGATGCAATTATAAAGACAAAACATATTTCAACGCGATTACCTGTGAGAATCTTACCCCTCGGCAAGAGAAAGATGCTACAATTTGCGCTGAGGCGACACAGGCTCCCCCTGGAAGGTGGGAGCTGTCGGCGACAGCCGACTGAGGGGGTTGACCCTGACATTCAGAAGTTAGTTTACGGTTTGGGACAATCCCCGCCACCGCCTGCGGCGGTCCCCCTCCCCTTACTAAGGGGAGGCTAGGGGGCTACCACAAGAAACTATTGAAAGGCTATTTGAATATCATTAAGGAGTACATACATGAAAATCGAAATTAAGAATTTAACCAAAATCTATCCCAGAGGGAAAAAGA